>NZ_CP132957.1:302730-605460 GCF_030863805.1 Kineothrix sp. MB12-C1 | reverse complement strand
GAGTAGCTACATTATCCATTAGTTACTATGACTTGGGATATGCGACCGGCGAAATGGCTTATGAAGTATTAGTAAACGGTGCAGATGTATCCGCCATGGAAGTTCAGTATTCTCCTAATATTACATATAAGTATATGGCAGATCGTGCGCAGCAGTTGGGCGTTGAGATTCCCGAAAGCTATACTGCAATCGAAGTAGAGTAATGGAAATCACATTAAGATAGAATGAAAATTAATTTCAAAATGATTATGAAAGTACTGAAAGGGGTGCCTGACTATAAGACACCCCTTTCTTTGTAAGGAGGATAACAATGAGTTACTTTGCTACTCTTAATCCCTTGAATCTGTTGAATGCCCTTCCTGGAAGTGTGGCACAAGGTATTATTTGGGGGATTATGGCGCTAGGCGTTTACATTACGTTTCGTTTATTAGATTTTGCAGATTTGACGGTGGACGGTTCCTTTGCGACAGGAGGAGCAGTCACCGTTATGTTAACTTTGGCAGGTGTTCCGATTCCCGCAGCTCTGCTTATTGCAGTGATAGCAGGGGTTTTGGCAGGACTTGCAACTGGAATGCTTCATACCGTTCTTGGCATTCCACCGATTCTTTCAGGAATTTTAACGCAGATTGCGTTGTATTCAGTGAATCTACATATCATGGGAATGGCTGCTAATATGGCATTAAGTGCTCAGAAATACAAACTGCTCGTTTCCTTAATGAATATCCCAAAGTCTATTTTAATCGGCGGTTTGATTGCAGCGGCTTTAATAGCGCTGTTATATTGGTATTTCGGAACGGAACAGGGAAGTTCCATAAGGGCTACCGGCTGTAATCCAGCCATGAGTATGGCGAACGGCATCAATATTAATTTCACGAAGGTAGTGGCCCTCGCATTGTCAAACGGTCTTGTGGGACTGGCAGGCGGTTTGATGGCACAGTATCAGGGATTCGCGGATATTAATATGGGACGCGGTGCTATTGTTATCGGTCTTGCAGCGGTTATTATCGGTGAAGTATTCGGTGAAAGTATTTTGAGAAAGCGCTTGAATTTTGCGGCGCGTCTCATATTTGTCATTATGGGTGGAATTATTTATTATGTCGTTGTAGGTATCGTGCTTTGGCTGAAATTAAATTCCAACGATTTAAAGCTATTTACAGCAATTATCGTAGCTGTTTTCCTGGCAGTTCCTTATTTGCAGGGCAAGCGCAAGAATTCCTTTGCCCGTACTGCCAAAGCGTCTCTGTCAGCACTTGAGGCCAGGAAGGATAAGGAGGAATAGCAGATGTTAAATATTGTAGATATTCATAAGACCTTTAACCTCGGTACCATTAATGAAAAAGCAGCTCTAAACGGGGTGGATCTTCATTTGGATAAAGGCGATTTCTGTACGATTATCGGAGGAAATGGTGCGGGGAAATCCACCACATTGAATGCGATTGCAGGAGTATGGCCTGTAGATAGAGGTGCGATTTTATTAAACGGACAGAATATTACCGGTTTGCCTGAGCATAAGAGAGCAGGCTTTCTCGGTCGTGTGTTTCAAGACCCTATGACAGGAACTGCTGCCAGCATGGAGATTCAGGAGAATCTTGCGTTAGCGGCCCGCAGAGGAAAGAGCAGAAAGCTAGGATGGGGAATTACGAGAAAAGAGAAAGAAAGATATAGAGAGCTTCTAAAGATTCTCGACTTAGGACTTGAGGATCGTATGACTTCGAAAGTCGGTCTGCTATCGGGTGGGCAGCGTCAGGCGTTGACTTTGCTTATGGCAACTTTACAGCAGCCGAATTTACTTCTTTTGGATGAGCATACAGCGGCACTCGACCCTAAGACAGCGGAAAAGGTGCTCCGTGTAACCGATCAGATTATCGAGGAGAATCATTTGACGGCGCTTATGGTGACGCATAATATGAAAGATGCTATTGCTCATGGCAATCGTTTAATTATGATGCACGACGGAAGAGTAATCTTAAATATTTCAGGAGAAGAAAAGAAGAAGCTTACAGTGGCAGATTTAATGCATCAGTTTGAGCTCGTTTCCGGTGAGGAATTCGCCAATGATAAGGCAATTCTCGCTTAACAAAATAATCATGAAATCTCTCTGGAAGTTTTGGTATGATGACGGTATAATCATTATAGGTGATTATACCGTTTTTTGTTCTTTAATTAGGAAAGTGCTCCTATTAAAGAACCGATTGATGCGCAGCTACGCGCGCGGAACAAAAGCTGTGCGGCTAAAAGTTTTAATTGCGAGAGTGGGCGAAGCACACTTTTGTTCTTAGGAAAATAATTGCGGAGGTGATGTGAATGAATGACCAAATGGAAAAGAAGCATGTAACTATAAATGGAGTAGGCATTACCTGTTATTGTGCAGGTGGCGGTGATGATACTATCGTGTTATTGCATGGCGCAGGTGTGGATTCCGCAATGCTTTCCTGGGCTGAGGTGATTCCATTATTGTCGGATCAATATCGGGTTATTGCGCCTGATTTGCCGGGATATGGAGAAAGCGACCGAATAGATGGTGAATACACATTATCTTTTTATACGGAAATTGTAAAGGGTATTATCGAAGAATTCGGAGGGCCTGTTATCTTGACAGGGTTATCATTAGGCGGAGGTATATGCTTACATATGGCATTAACTTATCCGGAACTCATTAAGGTTCTTGTGCCGGTCGATGCTTGGGGAGTATTCGATAAATTACCGTGGCACCGTCTTACTCATTGGTTTGTTCATTCTAAAATAAATGACAATTTATATACATGGACGAACAAATCCCCATCCATTGCCAGGTTATCGCTGGAATATAACTTGTTCGGTGATAAATCGAAGGTAACGGATGATTTGGTTTCGCAGATACATAAGACTATGTTACAGCCCGGTGCGGATAAACCTTTTATCTCATTTCAGAGAAGTGAGATAACACCAACAGGACTTATCACAGACTTGGCCGGACGGCTTGAAGAAATAAAATTACCTACACTGCTTATACATGGTACGCTCGACAAAGCAGTTCCGTTGAAAGATGCTCTTAATGCAAGCAGAAGAATTCCTGATTGTGAGATATATTTAATGGAAGGATGTAAACATTGGCCTCAGAAGGAGCGCCCAGAAGAGTTTGCAGATGCTTTAAGACATTACCTTGATGGAAAACTATGGTAAATAGTATTTAATATAAGAAAGATTGTATGAAATTATGAAAAATGGTGAGTTTCACAATTGATTAATTGAGAATTTATGGTAAAAGGAGAAGTTAGATGAAAGCATATTTGTTCGTACATTTTAAAGAGAAGAAGACACCGGATGGGGAGCAGGTATATTTTGGATTAAGTAAGGATGGGTTTCATTGGAAAGAGGTAAATGGAGGTAATCCGGTACTTTGGAGTTATGAAGGTGACAAGGGAGTGAGAGACTTCACAATCGTAAGGACAGAAGATGGGAAATTCCGTATCGTTGCGACGGATTTAAGTTTAGCTTATGGAATGCCTAATCAGTATCATAATTCTTGGGATGAGATTGGCAGGAATGGCAGCAGAGAGCTTGTTATGTGGGAATCACAGGATCTGATTCATTGGTCATGGCAGAAGATGATTACACTGGGCGGTGCTGAATTCGGATGTCGTTGGGCGCCGGATATTATTCGGGATAAAGAAAACGGCGATTATATTTTGCACTGGTCTTCTCCTCATGAATGTAATAACTATGGAGAAAAAGCGATTTATTATACGAGGACGAAGACTTTTGAAGAATTTTCGGCTCCGGAGCTTTTGTATCGCAAGGAGGATAGCGGTGTTATAGATTCCTGCATGGTGGAGGAAAGTGGCATTTACTATTTATTTGTGAAAAGTGAGGAGAATCCCGCTACCATTATCTTACTAAAGAGTACAAGTCCTACAGGTCCTTTTGAGAGGATGGATGCATTTGATGAAGAAATGAGTAAGCTGCAGGCAGGAGTGTATGAAGCGCCTACGGCGTTTCGTCTGGAAGATGGCAGATGGTGCCTGATGTTCGATTATTATGGGGTTCCGGGAAAAGGACAGGGGTATGTTCCTTTTTTGTGCGAGGATATTTCCAAAGGTGTTTTTAAGCGTGCGGATGCTCAATTTTCCTTTCCGTATGGATTCAAGCATGGAACTGTGTTGGAAATTACGATGGAAGAATATGAGAGAATCAAAGGCTGTGAGTTCGAATCATAACGTAGAACGAAGACAACTGAACGATAATAATGCCTCCGGATGCAAACGGAGGCTTTGTTATAGTGTTACATAGATGTAAAACGAATGAAATGTGAGGAAATAAAAGTGGAAATAAAAATAATTGATAAGGCGTTCAGCGTATGCAAGTTAGAAAATATAAAAGAGGTAAATTTTGAAGATGAATATTGCTTTATAGGTAAGACCGACGAAGAGTTATCCCTAGTTTGTGATACGCGGTTTGTTCCATCAAATACGGTCTCAAGAGAGGATGGCTGGAGGACATTTCGGATAGAAGGTATCCTTGACTTTTCATTAATTGGAATCCTGTCAGAAATATCGGGGATTTTGGCAAAAGCTGAGATTGGAATTTTTGCAATTTCCACATATAATACAGATTATATACTAGTACAAGAAGACAATTTCAGAAAAGCACTAGAGGCTTTAGAAATGGAAGGTTATGAGATAAAGGAATAGTTATGAAAGTTATAATATCACCGGCGAAGAAGATGAATGTACGAGAGGATTTACTTCCTTATGAAACTTTACCAGTTTTCCTGGAACAGACAGAATCATTGAAAGATCATTTAAAAAAGCAGGATAGAAAAACATTACAAGCAATATGGAAATGTAACGATTCTATTACGGATTTAAATATAAAGCGCCTTGAAGCGATGGACTTGACAAAGATGCTGACACCTGCGGTACTAAGCTACGAAGGATTGCAATACCAGCATATGGCTCCGGCTGTTTTCAATGATAAACAATGGGAATATATAAAGGAGCATTTATACATACTATCCGGCTTCTATGGACTGCTTCGGGCAGCCGATGGCATTGTGCCTTATCGTTTAGAAATGCAGGCTGTTCTTAAGAATTGGCATACTAATTCCTTGTATCATTTCTGGAAGGACAGCCTTGCGATGGAACTCTTATCGGAGAATAATTGTATTCTCAATCTGGCATCCAAAGAATACAGCAAATGTATCACACCTTATTTGAGAGAGGACACCATGTTTGTAACTTGCGTATTTGGAGAAATGCGAAACGGGAAGGTAATTGAAAAGGGAACTTATGCAAAAATGGCAAGAGGTGAAATGGTACGGTTTATGGCAGAGAAAAAAATTAAATATATAGAAGGGATAAAAGATTTTAATCGCTTAGGCTATTCTTTTCAACAGGAATTATCTAATGAGACGACCTATATATTTGTAAAAAATATTTTTTCGGACAGAGAAAGTTGCGAATTAAAATCAAAAATATCCTAAGATTGTATTGTAACAATCAACAGTTAACCGTTAACAGGAAACGGTTAACAGGAAATGAGGAAACAAAAATGGAATGGCTTGAGAAAATGAATGCTGCTTTAGATTATATTGAAAACAATCTATCCGGAGAGATTGATTATGTGGAAGCGGCCAGAAGAGCTTGTATTTCTTCTTATAATTTTCAGAGAATGTTTTCTTTCATTGCGGATGTACCCTTGGCAGAATATATCCGAAGGAGAAGGCTGACCCTTGCGGCACTGGATTTCCAAAAAGGAGGGGGGAGTGTGCTTGATATCTCATTGAAATACGGGTATGATTCCCCAGTTTCTTTTGCCAGAGCTTTCCAGAACCTTCATGGAATTACACCGAAGGACGCGAGGGAACAAGGTGCCGTTCTCACATTGTATCCTAGAATTTCCTTCAAAATTACAATCAAAGGAGTGGATGAAATGAAATATCGCATTGAAAAAATGAAAAAACTAAGATTACTTGGCATTGAAAAAACAATTTCTACAGTAAACGGAGAGAACTTCAAAGAAATTCCCAAGATGTGGAATGAAGTGGCGGAGGATGGACGCCTGACAAGGCTATCCGATAAAGCGAAAAAAGGTAAGCCTGAAGGTTACGGAGTGTGCTATAATTCAAGAGGAACGGATTTCAATTATATGATAGGAGTAGAGTCTGAGGAGAAGCCGGAAGAGGGTATGACTGAGCTTATAATTGAAGAGCAGGAATATGTGAAATTCGAATGCCGGGGTAAACTTCCGGAATCACAGCAGAGTGTATGGAAGAGAATCTATACGGAATGGTTCCCCAGTTCCGGCTATGAACATGTGGAGGCACCGGAACTGGAATGGTATTCATGCGAAGAGATGGATAGCACCACCTATTTAAGCGAAATATGGATTCCGATTAGAAAGTGTAAATAATAAATGTAAAGGGCTGCCCTGAAAATGTATCTCTATGCTATCTTTAAATGATACAACAAAAAAGCTTACCGGATTTTTGGTGGGCTTTTTTCTACGCTAACTCTCCCCCAAATCTATTGTATTATCACTTGAAAACCGAGATTTTTAATGATTTTATTTCTTTAATCTTTTCTTCATTCAAGTGAGTATAATAATTGCTTCTTAAATTTTGATACGCTTGAAAGTCTTCTAATATATGTAAATAGCTCTCTTTATTTCTTATAGCCACCCAGGCGCATTCAACAAGGGGCACTTTTAGATATTTGTTAATCTTTCTATCTTTGTGCTCGTTTTTTGCCAGCACTTTCTTTGCGTTCCGGCGACAATCCTGCTCAGGAGCTGAGATGATCTACATTCTAAAATTGTGGGGATATTAATTGATAAAACCCCTGACCAAGGGTATAATCTTTTTATGAGATAGGCAACTCTGCTTATATTCATATATTAGTAAACATAACATCTAAGATGCGTGTTTTGAGTTTTATGGGGTATTTACAGGGAATGAGATCGTTAATGGTATTAGAATTGAATTATGATGTATTAAGAAATAGATAGGAGGATTTCTGTGATTTCGATACTTAAGAAATTTCGAGATTTTAATATTCGCACAAAATTAATAATTGGCTTTTCATTCATATTACTTCTGTTAGTTTTAATACTAGTAGTAGCATTTTATACATATTCGGCTAAAATAATCTTAAAACATTCATTAGAACAAACAAGGGAAACTGTTGAGCAATTTTCCAATTCTTTAGATAGCTATATGACCTTAATGAGTAATAAAATGGAAGTGCTGGCAGATAGTCCGACTATCCAGGAAGAATTGAATACACCTCCGAATGAAGCAAACATTGAAAGTGATTCATTCTATTCTAGAAATAAACAAATAAGAAGAATAATGTTACAGGCATATTCAAGTATAACTATGAATGATATGGAGTTATATGGAGCAAACGGAACAAGTTATTATCTATCGTTATGGTCTGATAAACATGAAATACCAAATGAAGATATACTATTTGCAAAAGCCGATCTCGCTAAAGGAAAGTGGGTGTTGATTAATGATCAAAATGATGAAGATACACTTCAAATAATTAAATTGGTCAAGGATTTACAGACCTATAAACCAATCGGTTATATCCGGATTGGATTAAAGAGAAGCTATATTGAAAAAATGACAAGTAATATTAGTTTCGGTAATGATGGAAGTATTGCGATTCTTGATGCTAATATGGAAAGAATCAGTGGAGTTGTAGGAGAGTCACTTATTACAAAGATGTCAGGAGAAACATCTTCACAAGGAAATTTTTTATATGAAGAAGGCAGTAGTGAATGCACTGTGGTATATACACATTCTAATATTACTGGTTGGGATACAGTGGGATTTATACCCTTAGAGTATATCAAGAAGGATTTGGCAGGAATTCGGAATCTGGCAGTAGTATTGATTGTATTTGCAATAATAATTGGAATTAGCGTAAGTATTGCAATTGCACAAAGTTTGGTATCGTCATTGGAGAATACGGCTAATGCTTTAGAAAGATTTGCACAAGGTGATTTTGAAGTTCGTTTATGTGAAAATAGAGCGGATGAAATAGGAAAAATGAATAGAGTTTTTAATAAAGCAATTAAAGATATTAATGAACTGATGCAAAAGGTAACACAAGGTGAAATTCTAAATAAAGAAATGGAATTTAAGACATTACAGTCACAAATGAATCCCCATTTTTTATATAATACGCTAGATACAATTAATTGGATGGCATTTAAAGAAAAACAAATAGAAATATGTAATTTGGTAACAGCGATTAGTAATTTAATTAGAGCAAGTATTAGTAATAAGCAAAGTATAATTACATTAGAACAGGAATTGAATTATGTAAAAGACTATCTTTATATTCAACATGTTCGATATAAAGATAGATTTGATACGATTTACGACATTGATGACTCGCTTCTAAACCAAACTGTACCGAAGCTAATTGTACAACCAATTGTTGAAAACGCAATTATTCATGGAATAGAAAATACACAGAGTAAAAATTTTCTTTATATAAGCGTTAAACGTGAAAATGAAAGTATAGATATTATAGTAAAAGATACGGGGATAGGAATGTCAGAAGAAAAAATTTCTGAGTTGCTTAAAGAACCGATAACTGCTGAAACCGGAGAATCTGAGGTACATACAAATTTGGGTTTATATGCAGTGCATAAGAGGTTGAAATTCATGTATGGAGACTCTTATGGACTAATTATACGCTCCAAAGAAGGCGAGGGAACTACGGTGATTTTGCATATTCCTTATATACAGGAACCACAAAAACTTTATAAACAATTTAATGATTTGTTGAGGAACTAATATGAGTATAAAAGTAATGATTGTTGATGATGAATATATTATTTTAGATGGATTATCATCTTTTCCTTGGAATGAATACGGGTGTGAATTAATTGCGACTGCACAAAATGGAAGAGAAGGAATTCAAAAAGTGCAGGAATATGAGCCGGATATTGTATTTACAGATATTAAAATGCCTGAGATGGATGGACTTGAATTTGCTTCAGCGGCTAAAAAAATAAAGGAAAAATTGAAGATAGTACTTTTAACGGGATATGATAATTTTGAATTTGCACAAGAGGCAATAAGACTAGGCATTTCAGAATATTTATTAAAACCAATGAATTTTATGAAATTGGATGATTTAGTAAAAAAATTGTGCAGTGAGCTAAATGAAGAACGAAAAATCAGTAAATATTATATGGATCTACAGAAAAGCTTTGAAAAGGAATTACCTTATATTAGGAGTAAGTTTGTAAATGATTTATTTCATGGTAGAATTCGAACCCGAAAAGAGCTGGAACATGGTGCTAATACAGTAGATATTCATATAGAAAAGTATATTTGTATTGCTATTACTAGAGAAAATGCTCATTCAGGAAGAGAAGATGCTTGGCCAGAACAGTATGCATTTCTTAACATAGGAGTAGAAATATTAGGTGAATTTTGCATGGAAGTGTTATGCGAATATGATGATATGAACCTTCAGTTCAATTTCATTTTATTATTTCAAAGGGACAATACAGAAAAATACTGTGTTGACCAAAGTATTGTAGCAACAGAAAAATTGAAACAAGTTGCCAATGAGGTTATTCATTACAAAATATGTATTGGTATTAGCAATGTGGAAACAGATGTTTATAAGGTAAATGAAAAGCATATAGAGGCGTGTCAGGCATGTAGCCAGAGCGTTTACTTAGGAGAGAACACGATTGTTTCTTATAAAGATTTAGATGATGTGGTAAGACATAATCATGAAATCACACAAGGTCAGAAACAAAGATTATTTATAAAAATTTACGCAGGACAAACGCTTGAAGCCAATAAGGATATAGAGGAAATGTTTGGAGAACAAGACATGGAATTAAACGACTGCAAATATATGGCGTTGGATTTGCTGGTTGCATGTATGAGATATCCATTTCTATGTAGGATAAAAGGAAAATTACAGGAAGAGTATGATTATTTATTCTTACAAGATGGTATTAAGGTGATTAGCAATGCCGAATCAGTGAATGAAATCGTCCAATATCTTACAAAAGGTTTTACACTTTTAACAACTCAGAATAATAAAAATTTTGATGAAAGATATCAAAATACGGTAAATCACATTTTAGATTATTTAAATGAAAATTATAATGAGGATTTAACTTTGGATTGTGTAGCGGATAAATTTCATATGAGTAAGACGTATGTTAGCAGGATATTGAAGAGATATACAAATCAAAGTTTTTTACAATTACTTATTTGTCTACGTATGGATGCCGCTAGAAAAATGATTGTAGAAGACAAATATAAACTTTATGAAATTGCAGAGCGAGTCGGGTATAATGATTTCAGTTATTTTATTCAGGCATTTAAGAAAAAATATGGGGTAACACCTAACGAATACAGAAAAGGAATATAAAATAGAGGAATGAAAATATAAAATTCAAGTCAAAATATAATATTTGTGCATTTGATACAAAAGAATAAGATATTACAGCAAGGAATGTGTAAGTATTTCACATTTTTTGCTGTTTTTTTTATTGCTTTTATATGAATAAAATTTTATAGTTTTAATAGAAGTTAAGAAAACTTTTATAAAGAACAAGGAGGACTAATATGAAAAAGAAATTAATTGCAATGTTTTTGGCAACAGTTGTAACGGCATCATCTGTCTTAACAGGATGCGGGCAGCAAACAGAAAGCAAAACAGCTACACAACAGGATGCTAGTGAGGGTACTACAAAGACAACAAGCAGTACAGCAAGTACTGGAGAAAGAACAAAAATCACAGCTCTTTTAAAAGGAACAGAGTCCACAGAACAATACCAGGTATTCAATTATTTGCTCAGTAATTATTGTGAAGAAAACGGACTTGAGTATGAAATTGAACTAGTAAACGATATGCAAGATTATTTTACAAAACTTCAAATGTATATCAATAGTAATACTCTTCCTGATATCTATGGATGCCCAAATGGAACACTTTCTAAAGCATGTAAAGATATTGATGCTTTGGTTGATGTGGGGGCAGAATTAAAGAGAAACGGATACTACGATAAAATGAATGGTGCAATTGTTGATTTCCTTACAGATGCAGATGACGGAAATATCTACTTATTTCCACAAGGTTTATACTGTGAATATTTCATGTATAGAACAGATATATTTGAAGAAGCAGGTATTACAGAGGCACCTGCAACATGGGGAGAATTTGAAGCTGCTTGTCAAAAGATTGCAGACATTGGGGAAATTCCATTAGTTGTAGGAGGATCAGATGCTTGGCAGTTAATGCGTTATCTTTCATTCTCTCCATGGAGAATTACAGGCCCTGACTTTATCACAAATTATCAAGCGGGTTCTGATAAATTTAGTTCAAATGATTCAGCAAAATATGCAGTCAATTTATTACATGATTTAGGTACAAAAGGATATTTTGAACCTGGATTTGCAAGTGTTGATTATACATCAGCGTGTAACTTATTCTTTGGAGGCACAGGAGCAATCTTTTATTCAGGATCTGGGCAAATAGGCCTTGCGAATGAAATGTATAAAGAAGGAAAACTTGGATTCTTCCCTGTTCCTGATACAGAAGGAATGGAGAATATGCCAACAAATGTACCAATCCATGCAGGATTTGCAGAAGCATTTAATAAAGCTACATATGATGATACAATGCAAAACTTTTTCGACTATATGTGTGAGAACTTCTCAGATGCTTGCTATACTCAAGCGCAGATATTCTCCCCATTCAATGAAGATTTGCCTGAAGGACTTTCACAATTATATTACGATACACAGCCAATGTTCTCAGCGGCTGAAACGGCATGGACTTCTTGGGATGATAAGCTTGATTCAGAAGTATTGACAAAGATTGTGGATGAACAACAAAAATTGGCACAAGGCATTATAACTCCTGATGAATTTATTAGCAATTGCGATACATTTGTTACTAAATAAATGATTTAGGTTTGTATGATAAAATCATGGAAAAGACCGGCAATATGTCGGCCTTTTCCCCAAAAGAGGTATCTTATGCAAAAAGCATTTGGAAAAAAATCAATTATATTTTTATTTATATTTCCTGCATTTTTGATTTATACACTTTTTGTTGTTGTTTCAATCATATGGGCAGGTTATTATAGCTTTTTTGATTGGAGCGGTGTTGGCTCAAAAGCTTTTATCGGATTGCAAAATTACGTAGAGCTTATAGCGAATGATAAAGTTTTTAAATCGACTGTTTGGCACACTCTTATCTATACAGTAATCAATGTGTTGATTCAAGTATTTGGCGGTTTA
Organism: Kineothrix sp. MB12-C1; assembly: GCF_030863805.1. Classification (NCBI taxonomy): domain Bacteria; kingdom Bacillati; phylum Bacillota; class Clostridia; order Lachnospirales; family Lachnospiraceae; genus Kineothrix; species Kineothrix sp. MB12-C1. Next base: position 593,189 of record NZ_CP132957.1, on the reverse strand, counting down.
CTATTTGCTATTTTGCTTAGTAGGGTAAAAAAAGGAAGAACAGCACTACAAACATTGTATTATGTTCCAGTTGTTATTTCTTCCGTCGCAATTTGCCAAATTTTCTTGAAATTATTATCAGTAACACCAACTGGGGTTGTTAATCAATTACTCTCAATGTTTAATCCTGCATTAAAGGTAATGGAATGGACATCGAACCCGAATATTTCATTATATGTAACAGCTTTTGTTGAAGGTTACAAATATCTGGGGTTATATATGGTCATATTTTATGCGGCATTAATTGGAGTTCCAGATGAACTTAGTGAGGCTGCGCGTATAGATGGCGCGAACCATATTAAGGAATACTGGTATGTGAAAGTGCCTTATATTAAACCAGTTATCATAGCTAACTGCATTTTGGTATTAAATGGTTCATTGCGTTCTTTTGAATTTTCTTACTTATTGACTCGTGGCGGACCAGGTAATGCATCTGAATTGATGACAACATATATGTATAAACAGGCCTTTGCCAGCATGAAGTATGGATATGGAAGTTCTGTTGCGATTATGATTGTTATCATATGTCTGGTAATTGGACTTATGTTTAGAAAAATAACAGGAGAGGGGAAGGAAGAATGAAAAAGAATAAGGTTACGTTTGGAACAGTAGTTAAGTGGATCTTGATTATTCTTCTAGTAGTTATGCAGGTATACCCCTTTGTATATGTAATGTTTTCAAGCTTTAAAACGCTTGATGATTTCAGACAGCTTCCTGCATATGCATTGCCATCATCATTTTATATAGGGAATTATATTACTGTTTTTACCAAGAGCCATATGCTTACGTATTTTAAAAATAGCATAAGTGTATTAGTAGGTGTGTTAATACCCCTTTTACTAATTGCGTTGATGGCAGGATTTGCACTTAGTAAAATTAAATTTAAAGGTAAAAAGTTTTTATTAAATTATTTTTTGCTTGGACTAATGCTACCAATGCAAGTAGCGCTGATTCCTTTGTTTACAATCTTTAATAAATTAGGATTGATTAATACTTATGCAGCTATTATATTGCCTCAAATCGCATTTTCTTTATCTTATTCAATACAATTGTTTTATTCTTTTAGTAAGTTTTTTCCAGAAGAGATATTAGAGGCAGCGATTATTGATGGATGTAATCCATTGGGATGTTTCTTTAAAATGGTAATACCGATGTCTTTGAATTCGGTTATTACAGTAGCAACAATGCAAGCTGTATTTTGCTGGAATGAATACATTAATGCATATACATTTACTCGGTCAACAAACATGAAGACAATTACCCTTGGATTAAATGATTATGTAGGAAGCATGGGATTGACGGATTGGGGTGCAACGTTTGCAGCAATTACTGTTACAGTTCTACCTGTATTTATATTCTATTTCTTTAGTAGTAAAAAAATGCTGGCAGGAATGTCGGCTGGTGCAGTAAAAGGTTAATAAAATACACAAAATATGGAGGATATACAAAATGAATAAATTATTTTATCAGTTCCCTGAAACTTGGTTTGGAGATTGCATGCCTTATGGTAAAGACAATGATTTTTACCTTTTTCATCAGAGAGATAATCGTAATCCTTGTCCTTTTGGAGAACCTTTTGGATGGGATCTCGCAACAACATCAGATTTTATAAACTATAAAGATATGGGAACTGCTATCCCACGTGGAACGGATGAAGAACAGGATCAGTTCATATATGCAGGTAGTATATTTGAAGGCGAAGGGCAATATCATGCTTTTTATACAGGATACAACAGAGATTATCCGAAGTTGGGAAAAGCGTCCCAGGTCTTAATGCATGCTGTAAGTGATGATTTAGTTCACTGGACAAAAACACAGGATAAATTGACATTTACACCACAGGAGGGTTACGATCCAGATGATTGGAGGGATCCATTTGTCTTACGCGATGAAGAAAATGATCAATATATGCTAATATTAGGGGCTAGGAAGAAAGGACCTAAAACAAGACAATCAGGACGTACTGTAAAATTCACTTCAAAGGATTTGAAAGAGTGGAAATTTGAGGGTGATTTCTGGGCACCAAACCTTTTTGTAATGCACGAAATGGTTGATCTTTTCAAAATTGGAGATTGGTGGTATCACGTAGTGACAGAATATAGTGATCGAAGTAAAATGGTCTATAGAATGAGCAAAAGCATAAATGGACCATGGATTGCACCAAAAGACGATGCTTTTGACGGAAGATCATATTATGCCGGAAGAACATTTTGCTTGAATGGACATCGTATATTATTTGGATGGGTGGCCACTAAAGAAGATTGCGATGATAAAAAGAACTATGAGTGGGCTGGAACTTTTGTTCCACATGAGGTATATCAGCGTGCAGATGGAACATTGGGAGTAAAAATACCAGATACAGTATGGGAAGCATTTATAAATAGAGAGAAAATTGAAGACTTTTTTATTGATAGTAAAGATGCAAGGAGTGAAAAGATTATAAAAGAACACTGCGGAGACATTTTCAGTTTTGAAGCAGATATCATATTTTCTGAAGGAACTCGTACATTTGGTGTTCGCTGCTATGATAATCCAGAAACAGAACAGTCTTATCAATTTATTTTTAATTGCAATGAAAACCGCTATATCTGTGAGAAAAATCCTAATTGGCCATGGTTCACTTATTTAAGCCAAGGTTCAGAACGTCCAATAGAATTAGTGCCAGGTAAGACTTATAATATACGCATGATTGTGGATGATACAATTGCGACTATTTATGTGGATGGAGTTGCTTTGAATGCTAGATTATATACAAAACCTGGTGATGCACTTGGAATATTTGCTTCAGAGGGAGCTCTTCAAGTAAAGAATTGTTTTATTTCAACTAATTTGAAAAAAGATTAAGGCGAGGTAAAACAGAGATGTCAACTGTAATAGAACCGTATTTACACGGTATCCAGCATATCGGTATACCTTGTGCAAATTTAGAAGATACAGTTTCTTTCTATGAGAAAATGGGAATGAACGCTATGTATCGAACAGCAAATGATAAGCAAAGAGTATGTTTCCTTAAACAACAGAATTTAGTCATTGAAGTATATGAAGAGCCAATTGTTAACAAAACAGGAGCGATTAATCATATATGTTTTGATGTATCTGATATAGAAGAAGTATATAAGTACATAAAAAGTTTATCTGTTGAATTTGTAGATAAGGACATATGTTTCCTGCCATTTTGGGATAACGGTGTAAAGTATTTTACAATACTTGGACCAAATAATGAACGAATTGAGTTTTGCCAGAAATTGTAGATAATAAAATATGTAAAATACAATTTGAAAAATCGAAATAGTTTAATGGACTGATAGATATATAAGGAAAAGTTTGAAGTAGTTCATTAGGAGAGTTGGTTATTGATTTTACATATAATGAGGTAACCATCTAGGGAAACACTCTTTTGAAGCAAATCCAGGTGGAGCTTATGATCTTTCGTTTTATCGTAATCCGGCAGCATCTGTTATTGTAACAAGAAAGGATGCATTATGTGTAATGCTTTCAGGGAGAAGAAGTTAAGGCAATTATAAATCTATATAAGTAAAAACGAAAATGCGAGGATATTGAGAACCTCGTATTTTCGTTTTGAGCAACTTTTTTGTGATAGCCTATATAAATACCATCGAAAATATTTTCCAAATTCATAAGTTCAAGGGCTTTTTCCTACCGCTTAATCACTTCAAAAAGACATGTTTCTTTGGTCGGATAGTAAGATAAAACGAACCTTTACCAACTGTTATCTGCCATTTTACGAGCTCTCGGTAATAGTCGGACACCTCTTCCGTACGATGACTATCGCTTCGCTTTGTAATATTGTACTCTATTTTTTCTTTTTGTTAGATTACAGTGGGCGGAACTGCTCTTGGCACAGTACACGCACAGCTTATGATGCGGTGTGGATGTGCACTGATATTGCCATATTTTATAGGAGAGAGTGGGGTATTTTACGGAGAGGTATTGGCATGGACGGGAGCGAATGCACTGCTTCTTTGGTGGTTATGGCTGCAGTTTGGTAAATGGAAAAGAGGTGCCCTTTAAAAAGAATAAAGTTGAAGAAAATGGAAAAGATTAAATGATAAGGAAAGAAGGCTAACTGAACTGTTACAAAGAAAGGGCATGGTGATTATATGGCAGTAGATTTTAAGAACAGTGAGACGAAAGACAATTTGATGAGAGCATTTGCAGGAGAAAGCCAGGCGAGAAACCGTTATACGTTCGCGGCATCTCAAGCGAAGAAAGAGAATCTTTATGTGGTAAGTGCAGTTTTTGAGTATACGGCAAACCAGGAAAAAGAGCATGCGGAAGTTTTTTATAAACATTTAAAGGAATTGTCGGGAGATAATCTGCATGTGGATGGTACCTACCCGATCGATATTTCGAACGACGTGGCAACGCTGCTCCGTATGGCACAGCATAACGAATACGAAGAACATGACTTAGTTTACAAGACCTTTGGGGATAAGGCGAAGGAAGAAGGCTTTGCACAAGTAGCAGCGTCCTTTCATATGATTGCGCAGATAGAGAAAATACATGGAGATCGTTTTGGAAGGCTCGCTCAGCTTTTGGAAGAGAAGAAGTTATTTGTATCCGATGTAAAAACAGCGTGGTTTTGTTTGAACTGCGGATATGTGTATGAAGGTACAGAGGCGCCCAAGAACTGTCCTGTATGTGATCATAATAGAGGATATTTCGTTCGGTTTGAATTTTCCCCCTACGAATCTGTATGGGAAGGGAAATAATTGATAGAAAAACTGTGAGGGTACTGAACTGTTACGAAAAAAGTTTGTGACTTAAGAAGGGTTGTAGGAGGAAGAAAAATATAGTAGTATAAGAAGGTACCAACACAGAGAAGAAAGGCAGTTACTGTTCACAGGTAATATTCCGCGAAGTCAAAATTGCAATGCCAAACGCCTTATCTTGGCATTTTTATTGCAATTTGTGCGATATTGTTGCTGTGAACACCATAGGTGTGAACAGTAACGAAAGGTATCGTTATCGCATGAAGGAACGGAAGAGAATTTTTATATCAATCTTACTAGGAGCGGCATTATGTGTCTTATTTACGGGTTGTGGACAGAAGAATAAAAATGTAAGTATCGGTGAGGGAATGGCAGCTATAGAGACGCTGGATTATGAAACCGCACTGCAATGCTTTGAGAAGGCTCTGGTAAATGGTGAGGATTTGCGGCTGCTGTATAGAGGGCAGGGACTTGCCTATATGGGGTTGACTAAATACGAAGAAGCGGTGACATCTTTTGAAAAGGCGCTTGGACACAGTAACGGCCAAGTGGATAAAGTTGATTACGATATTAATTATTATTTGGCAACCGCCTATTATAAGTTAGGAGATACAGGGAAAAGCATCAAGGCCTATGATTCCATTATTTCACTTTTGCCTAAGGATAAGACTGCGTATTATCTGAGAGGAAGTCTTAGGATTGCTTCGGATTTCGATAAGGCGAAGGCTGACTTCGATAAAGCAATTTCTCTTGCAAAAGAGGATTATACACAGTTAATCGATATTTATCTTGTGCTAGAAGAAAACGGTTATAAGGAAATAGGACAGGAGTACTTGCAAGCGGCACTCGAAAGTGAGTCTAAGTCTATGACTGATTTTCAGCGCGGAAGAATGTATTATTATTTGAAGGACTATGATAATGCGAGGAACTATCTGGAAAAGGCAAGAAAGACAGCAGGTTATGAGGCCGTTTTGCTCTTGGGGAAGACCTATGAAGAATTGGGCGATAATAATTATGCGATAAGTGTATATAACAGTTATATTGCCGGCGATCAGACGAACGCCAAAGTATATAACCAGCTTGGGCTTTGCAAGATGGAAATGGGTGCTTACGGGGAAGCGCTGACTGCTTTTCAGACGGCGATGAATATTGAGAATAATGATATGATGCAGACGCTGAAGTTCAATGAAATTGTTACTTATGAATATCTTGGTGAATACAAAAAGGCGTCGGTGCTTATGGACAGTTATTTATCCACTTATCCTGACGATGCATCAGCAGTAAGGGAATATACCTTCTTGAAAACGAGATAGATTCCCTATATAAAGAAAAAGAAAAAACACAAGATGTTGTGTTGGCTTAAAAACGTTAACATAATATCTTGTGTTTTTTGTTGACTTTTTTTTGGTAGAATGTTACAATTTCTCTAATTGGTTCTTACGGGATTTCACGTAAGTAAACAAAGCAAAAGGGGGTATCCTCACATGTAAGGATGCTTATAATGTATAAGGGAGGGAATTATATGTTTCAAGTAATTAAGAGAAATGGGGAGACGATGGATTTTACGCTGACGAAGATCAGCGATGCGATTATGAAAGCATTTAATGCTACGGACATGCAGTACAATAATGATATCGTCGATTTGTTATCACTTCGTGTGACCTCGGAATTCCAAGGCAAAGTGAAAGAGAATAAGGTGGATGTGGAAGATATTCAAGATAGCGTAGAAAAAGTGTTGGAACAGACAGGATACGCTGAGGCTGCCAAGGCATTTATTCTCTATCGTAAGCAAAGAGAAAAGATGCGCAACATGAAATCCACGATTCTCGACTATAAAGATGTGGTTAACAGTTATGTGAAGATAGAGGATTGGAGAGTGAAAGAGAATTCTACCGTTACTTATTCGGTAGGCGGATTGATCTTAAGTAACTCCGGTGCAGTAACGGCCAATTACTGGTTGTCCGAGATTTATGATGAAGAAATCGCGGAAGCTCATAGAAATGCAGACATCCATATTCATGATTTATCGATGTTGACAGGGTATTGTGCGGGTTGGTCTTTGAAGCAGCTGATTATGGAAGGGTTAGGCGGCATCACCGGCAAGATTACCTCCGCTCCGGCAGCACATTTGTCCGTTTTATGCAATCAGATGGTGAATTTTCTTGGTATTATGCAGAACGAATGGGCAGGTGCCCAGGCATTTTCCTCCTTTGATACTTACCTTGCTCCCTTTGTCAAAGTGGATAAGTTGACGTATTCGGAGGTGAAGAAATGCATCGAAGCGTTTATTTATGGCGTGAATACACCGAGCCGTTGGGGAACGCAAGCGCCTTTTTCTAATATTACGTTGGATTGGACGGTGCCCGGCGATTTAGCTGAACTTCCTGCTATCGTAGGCGGCAAGGAGATGGACTTTAGATACAAGGACTGTAAAGAAGAAATGGATATGATAAATAAGGCATTTATTGAAACGATGATCGAAGGAGATGCCAACGGCAGAGGGTTCCAATATCCGATACCGACCTATTCCATTACAAGGGACTTTGATTGGTCCGATACAGAGAATAATAAATTGTTGTTTGAAATGACAGCTAAATACGGAACCCCTTATTTCTCCAATTATATTAATTCGGACATGGAGCCGAGCGATGTGCGTAGTATGTGCTGCCGTCTTCGTCTGGATTTAAGGGAACTTAGAAAGAAAACGGGTGGCTTTTTCGGATCGGGTGAAAGCACAGGAAGTGTTGGTGTTGTTACGATTAATATGCCGAGAATTGCTTATCTTTCTGCAAATAAGGAAGAGTTCTACAAAAGGCTGGATCGAATGATGGATATTTCAGCTCGTTCCCTTAAGATAAAGCGGGGTGTGATTTCAAGACTGCTTCAGGAGGGGCTATACCCTTATACGAAACGCTATCTGGGCAGCTTCGAGAACCATTTCTCCACCATCGGTTTGATCGGAATGAATGAAGTCGGCTTAAATGCTAATTGGCTTCGTGCGGATATGAGCACTGAGAAGACGCAGGAATTCACGAAAGAAGTATTGAACCATATGAGAGAAAGGCTCTCAGATTATCAGGAAAAATACGGAGACTTATATAACTTAGAGGCGACTCCGGCAGAAAGTACGACTTATCGCCTGGCGAAGCACGATAGAAAGAAATGGCCGGCTATTAAAACAGCAGGGTATCAAGGCGACACTCCATATTATACGAATTCTTCCCATCTTCCGGTGGACTATACCGTGGATGTTTTCGATGCTTTGGATATTCAGGATGATTTGCAGACACTGTATACTTCAGGTACAGTATTCCACGCATTTCTGGGAGAGAAACTCCCCGATTGGAAGGCGGCCGCGAATTTGGTGAAAGCGGTTGCTGATAATTACAAGCTGCCCTATTATACGCTTTCTCCCACTTATTCCATATGCAAGGAGCATGGATACCTTGCCGGAGAGCAGGAAGTATGTCCGCACTGTCAGAAGGCGACAGAGATTTATAGCCGCATTACAGGTTATTATCGTCCGGTACAGAATTGGAACGATGGTAAGCTTCAGGAATATGCGAATCGAACAGAATATCATGTTGCAGAGAGTACAGCCAAAAAGCCGGTTACTCAAATGGTTACTCTTTCAGGCTACGAGAAAGAAGCATCGGTAAAAGTAGAAAAGCCGGAGGCGGTGAAATATCTTTTTACCACAAAAACCTGCCCTAATTGTATGTTGGCAAAGGACTATCTGAAGGAAGAAAAATATGTTCTTATCGATGCGGAAGAAAATGCAGAGCTGGCAGGCAGATATGGCGTAATGCAAGCCCCTACCTTAATTGTAACAAATGGGGATGAATATAAGAAATATGTAAATGCATCAAATATTAAAAAATATGCGGATGACCGCACAATGGTTATCGCATAGGAGGAGAGGGCAGGCGCTTTATGGAAAGTATTTATTTAAGAGTGAAAGGTATTATTAAGAAAGAGGATAAATATCTGCTTGTCAAACGTTGGGTGGACGACCGGATTCCGGATCCCTTTATATGGGAATTCGTGGATTCGGAAGTAAACTACGGAGAAGCGCCGGATGATGCGGTGCTTCGGGCAATCAGAGAGCTCTTATCTGTAGAAGGTAAGATTGACCGTATGGTATATACCTGGTCCCAGATGGTGGGAGATTCCCAATGTGTGGGGATTGCCTATCTGTGCAGCATAAGCACGGATGAAGAGGATAATATTCTTCTATCCGAAGAGTATGGGGAATGGGAATGGGTTACGAGGGATGAGTTCGCTCAATATATCGATAACCAATATGTGTTAAAGGATTTAGAAGGCGTTGAACTATAGGACAACGCCTTTCCTGTGGTGTACTGACAGTTACGAATTTTATTGGATATGAGAGGAGAGAAAAAATGATTAATAAGTTGGTTTCCAAGATTCAGAAAACGAATGCCCCTATTGTAGTGGGACTTGATCCGGTGCTTAAGTATATTCCGGAGCATGTTACGGGCCGGGCGTATGAAGAATTCGGTGAGACATTAGAAGGTGCTGCTGAGGCTATCTGGCAGTTCAATAAAGAGATTATCGATCACACATATGATTTGATCCCTGCAGTAAAGCCGCAGATTGCAATGTATGAGCAGTTCGGTATCGAAGGAATGAAAGCCTTTAAAAAGACGGTGGATTATTGTAAGGAGAAGGACCTTGTAGTAATCGGAGATATTAAGAGGGGGGATATCGGTTCCACTTCGGAAGCCTATGCGGTAGGGCATCTCGGCAAGGTGCAAGTGGGAAACAAGTCCTATTACGGATTCGATGAAGATTTTGCTACAGTGAATCCTTATCTCGGTTCGGATGGAATTAAGCCATTTATCGATGTGTGTAAGGATGAAAATAAGGGTATTTTTATACTTGTAAAGACTTCTAATCCAAGCAGTGGGGAATTCCAGGATCGGTTGATTGACGGCAGACCGCTGTACGAGATAGTGGGTGAGAAGGTGGCACAGTGGGGCGAAGAGCACATGGGTAATGCTTACAGCTATGTAGGTGCGGTTGTAGGAGCCACCTATCCTGAGATGGGCAAGGTACTTCGGAGGATCATGCCTAAAGCTTATATTCTTGTACCCGGCTATGGTGCGCAAGGCGGAAAAGGTGCCGATTTGGTGCATTTTTTCAACGAAGACGGTTTAGGAGCGATTGTAAATTCCTCCAGGGGAATTATTGCGGCATATCAAGAAAAAAAATATGCGAAGTTCGGTGAGAAGAGCTTTGGTGAAGCTTCTCGTGCGGCAGTAGAGGCTATGAGGGAAGATATCTCGTCGGCATTAGCCGGAAGAAGTAAATGAATATAAGACTATTTAAAAACGAGATTATAAAACAACCTCAAAATGATGTTGACAAAGAAAAAATGATTTGGTAAGATACAAACATTGTTGAGTGATTTTGATATTCATTTTCATTTAATGGAATTATTTTCAATCAATAGATTCATCGGCATTGCCGGTGGATTTATTTTTAATCAAGCGTTAGTGGTAACTAACAAAAGTTAGTTGTGAAGGAGTGATGCTGTGAAGAGTGTAAAAAGGAAAAAGATTTTTATCATTTTATTATTGGTTCTTTTTGCTGCTTCCTCTTTGTTCATCGGTGTGAGTGATCTCACTATTAGTGATATCTTTCATGACGAGGCAAAACGAAACCTGTTTTTTGCCAGTAGATGGCCAAGGCTTGTGAGTGTAATCGTAGTGGGAGCCGGAATGTCGATTACCGGTGTGGTGATGCAGCAAATCAGCGGGAATCGCTTTGTATCGCCTTCTACAGCCGGAACTTTGGACTTTGCCAAGTTAGGAATACTGACCGCAATTATGCTCACACCTTCAGCCAGTATCGCGGTAAAACTGCTCTTAGCCTTTTCCTTTGCCCTTGGCGGCTCGTGGATGTTTCTTTTTATTATCAATCGGATTCGAATGAAGGATAGCGCATTTATTCCGATAATCGGAATGATGTTCGGAGGAATTGTTTCTTCTGTTACGACCTTTATTGGATATCAGTTCGATTTGATTCAAAACATCGATTCTTGGCTGCAGGGACGCTTCTCCCTAATTATTACAGGGCGTTATGAGTTGTTGTTACTTGGTATTCCTATCCTTTTGCTAATTTATTTCTATGCAGACCGCTTTACGATCGCGGGGATGGGAGATTCGGTATCTCATAGCTTGGGGTTGAATTATCGGCTGACGGTAAGTCTGGGATTAATTCTCTGTTCATTGATGAGCGCTGCGGTAGTGGTGACGGTAGGAACGATTCCTTTTATCGGAGTTATCATTCCCAATATTGTGAGTATTTATATGGGGGACCATATCAAAAAGACGTTGCCCTACATCGCCTTGGCAGGTTCTTCATTTTTACTGATCTGCGATACGCTTGGGCGGGTGCTGATCTATCCTTATGAAGTTTCTATCAGTGTAACGACCGGCACCATCGGCAGTGCAATATTCCTATACTTGATATTGGGAAGGAATAAGTCGGCAGGAAAAAGGAGGGTACAGCGTGGAACGGACAGCTAAAAAGAGAATCATTACAGCTTTCGCCGTATTAAGTGTACTAGCCTTAGGAGCGGTGATCCTATTTACGGCATGGGGGCTTACAGAGAACAATATTGGCTATAATCTCCCGAGAAGACTTGTTAAGGTGGCCGCCATTTCCTTAACAGGGTGTGCGATTGCTGTTTCCTCCCTTGTATTTCAGACGATTACGAACAACCGTATATTGACACCTAGTGTGATGGGACTGGATTCGCTCTTTCTTTTTATGCAGTCGCTGGTAGCGTTTGTACTCGGTGCGGATACGCTCATTATGACAGGGAAGTATTTAGACTTTGCTCTAAGCACTATGTTAATGACAGGATTCTCGCTCATGCTTTGTATCGTGGTATTTCGCAAGACAGGGCAGAATATCTTCCTTCTCGTATTAGTGGGAATGATTTGCGGCAGCTTTTTCTCCAGTTTATCATCATTTATGCAGACATTGATCGATCCTAATGAATATACGATTTTACAAGGGAAGATGTTTGCCAGCTTCAATAATGTCAACACCTCATTACTTGCCATATCGGCTATATTAATTGGACTGTCCTTGCTTTTTATGCTAAATACGCACAAGAAACTGGATGTGATGTCATTGGGAAGGGAGAACAGTATTAATTTGGGAATCTTCTATGACCGGGCGGTTATTATTTATCTGCTCCTGATTTCTCTAATGGTAGCAGTCAGCACAGCGCTGGTAGGTCCGATTACATTTCTCGGTATTATGGTGGTGAATGTGAGCAGACAGATTTTTAAGACTTACAGGCATTTGTATCTGGCGTTGGGAGCTTGTCTGCTGTCGATACTTACCTTAGTGGGCGGACAGTTTTTGGTGGAACGGGTCTTTCATTTTAATACGACCGTTTCTGTACTGGCTAATTTTGCCGGAGGTATCTATTTCATAGCATTATTATTAAAGGAGCGTCGCGTATGATTGAAATTGAACATGTGAGTAAAAGTTATGAGGAATATAAGGTGTTGGATGATGTGAGTACGCAGATACCAAAGGGCTGTATTACTGCCTTCATCGGACCGAACGGGGCCGGAAAGAGTACCCTTCTTGGAATTATCACCCGTATGAATAAGGCGGATGGCGGACGCATTCTGGTAGATGGAAAAGATGTGAAGGATTACGATACGAGTGCCCTTGCCAGAAAGATATCAGTGCTTCGCCAGAACAATAATCTGCATCTTCGCATTACGGTAAAAGAGTTGGTTTCTTTTGGACGTTACCCCTATGCGAAAGGAAACTTAAGGGCAGAGGATAAGAGGATTGTGGAGGAAGCAATTCAGTATATGGGGCTTGTGCCTCTAAAGGACCGGTATATCGATGAGTTATCAGGCGGCGAGCAGCAACGGGCATTTATCGCCATGGTAGTAGCTCAGGATACCGATTATATTTTCCTTGACGAGCCGCTGAACAATCTGGATATGAAGCATAGTGTGGAGATTATGTCCATGCTTCGGCGTTTGTGCCAGGAGAAGGAGAAGACAGTAGTTATTGTTATTCATGATATCAACTTCGCTTCTTGTTATTCCGATCGTATTCTGGCTATTCAAGGCGGGAAAATAAGAGTGAATGATACGGTGGATGCTGTGATTACCCCGAAGATGTTAAAGAGCGTATATAATATGGATTTCCAAGTATATGACATCGAAGGTGATAAAATATCCGTTTATTATAAGAAGAAGCACCATCGAAGAGGAAAGCATTATTCCAGAGGAGTACACAGGCAAAATGCCTGAGGAAATATAAAATAATACATAAAAGAGAGGATAAATTTATGAAAAGAATTATTTATTTAGCTATGTGTCTTACATTAACTGCAGTATTAAGTGCCTGCGGACAAAAGGCGGAACCATCCATTGTAGAAGGAAGTACTGAAGAAGCGCAGGTGGAATCAGAAGAAATTATTGAAGGAAACGTAGAAGAAGAGGCTTCGGAGGAAACATCTTCAGAAGAGGTTGTGACCATATCTCATGAGTATGGGGAGACACAGGTGAAGGTAAATCCTGAGAGAATAGCAGTTATGGACTTTGGAACCCTCGATATTCTCGATGCGGTAGGTATTGAAGTAGGGGCCCTCGCAAAAGGGGGAACGATGCCGGAATATCTTTCCGTTTATCAGTCGGATGCATATGTGAATGGCGGTACCTTGAAGGAAGCGGATTTCGAAGCGTTGAATGAATACGCTCCTGAGTTGATTATTATTTCAGCGCGTCTCTCCGGTTCTTATGAGGAACTAAGCCAAATCGCGCCGACACTCTATGTAACAATGCCAGGCGCGGACTATTTTAATGAAATAGATCAGAATGTTCAGATATTGAAACAAATTTTCCCCGGTAAAGCAGATGATTTGCAGAAGGGATATGACGAAATTAAAACAAAAGCAGATGCTTTGAAAGCAGATGCGCAGCAGACTGGCTTCAATAGCTTAACTCTTCTGGCAAATGACGGTGCTTTTAGCGTATATGGTGTAGGCTCCCGCTACGGTATGATTAACAGTGATTTCGGATTCCTTCCTGCGGATGAGAACATAGAAGCATCGACACACGGAATGGAAGCGAGCTATGAATACATCGCTGAAAAGAATCCAGATGTTCTTTTCGTTATTGACAGAAGCGCGGCAATCGGTACCGAAGGTGCAGCGGGTGCGGCAACTCTCCTTGACAACGATTTGGTAAACAGTACAGAGGCCGCAAAGGAAGGGCGTATTGTCTATCTGTCCTCCGATATCTGGTACTTATCTTCCGGGGGCTTTACAGGGACTTCTCAGATGATAGATGAGGTGAGAACTGCTCTCGAATAAGATAGACCACTATTTATTTTAATTTTTAGTTTTAAGTTATTTTTTACCGGCAGATACTAACAGCATCATCGGGCGGCGCATTTCTTCCTTCATTCCGGGGATATTCATCATATTATCCGGAGGCTGCGGCTCGATGATGTTTTGTATTTCAAAGCCATTTTGCAAGAGTGTGTTTAAGTAGGTGGTCAAGGTACGATGATATTTTGTCACTCTTTCTCCAAGAAATGAGGTTTCCCTTTTCCCTTCATAGTAATAGTTATCCACCGGAAAATGAAGGATAGAACCTTCGTTATCATAATACCAATCCTGTGTGCCGTAAGAAGTGAAAACAGGATGTTCTACGGAGAAGACGAATTGTCCGCCCTTCTTCAGCCATCGGCTTATATTGCATACCAAAGGTGCGAAGTCCTTAATATAATGAAATGCCAATGAACTAAGAACGATATCAAATGTTTCATCGGAGAAATTCAAATCCTCCATAGCCTGACAAAAATATTCAATTTTCTCATCTGTATTTATTTTCTTAGCTTTTTCCAACATTTTCTCAGATATATCTGTTCCGAGTACGTGAGTAGCACCATGTTCTGCGGCATATTTACAGTGCCAGCCATAGCCGCATCCCAGGTCAAGAACATTCTTCTGTGCGAAATCCGGTAGAATTTTCTCCAGTTCGGACCATTCTCCGGCACCCTTCAATCCTTCTTTGGAACGATACATCTCGCCATATTTCTTGAAAAATTCTTCATTATCATATTTATTTTCTTTCATTATTAAGTCCCCCAAATCATAAACTTATTGTTAGAAAAATGATATATTAAGTGTGGATTTAGTTTATCATAGAATGTGTAATGCGACAATAAGCAGGTGATAGCAATGATACACTTCATGGTTTTGAGAGACATACTTTTAAATGATCGTTATGATTGTTGTTGATTTGAGTAATGTTTTATAATAAAATAAAAAATAATGATTGACTTAAATAATGTAAATAGTAGACGCAAGAGAATAGGCAAGTGAAAAGCCTGTAAATATTAGGAGGTTTTAAAAAGATGGAAAGCTACAAGCAGGAATTTATTGAATTTATGGTTAGTCATAATTCCTAAGTCTTAAATATCGCGTAAATGCTTGATTTTGGGCATGTTTGGCTATATTGCTAAAATAGCATCTTATCGTAACTTATCGCAAAATATCATAATTTGGTGTAAAAATGGTGTAGTAAATGGTGTAGTAAATTGGGAAAAAATTAAAAGGTTTGGACATCTAAATAAGTCCCATGTACTTGTAGACATATGAGTATGTGAGGCTTATTTTAGTGCCTTAAATTATCAAACATATGTAAAGCATGGCATTATAAAATAGTAATTTGATTATAAATTAAAAAAGGAGGAATCAAAGTAAATGGATGAAACAGTAACAAAATATAAAAAGCCTTTGAACATACGAACTATGGCTTCAAAAGTCTATGATAGATCAGACTGTATATACAAAACGGATGTGATACGAGATGTTTTAAATATGTATTTCGAAGAGTGTGAAAATGTATTATTAGAAGGAGAAAAAGTAGGACTGCCGGGTATCGGTTCACTTACGCCCCATGTTCATACCCCTATGTCATATAATGTACCAAGTATGAATGATGAAGGTGGGAATAATCCGTATACCACAATAAAATTTACAAGATATACAGAAATGAAGCAAAAAATGAATCGTAGGTATTTGAAAAATATGGAAGCAGGATTTGCCGGACTTGGAGAAAATTGTAAGTGTAATCAAATGCAGAAAAATCTTTTAATTGACCAAGGACTATTAAAAATTAAGGAAAAAGAGGAGGAAGAAAATTGAAATTAACGGATAGAGTAGCTATTATCAGCGAAGATAATTTACGGGATTTATTAGAACTGTACGGAGAATTTGGCTTTGAAAGGTTATCTGAAATTGTAAATAATCATGTCAGAGTTGCTATTGATGAAATTAATGAAGATCTACATATGTCAGAAGACAATATGACGTTGTAGCAATTGCGTTACTTTAAAAAGTGCAGATTATAAGTAAAAGAAAGGCAGTATCAGAAGTTCAAGAGTAAATCTAATTTTGGCTAACCATTTTGGGATTGCCAGATTCTATGTGCTAGTCAGCATATTCCCATATATAAAGAATAAAAGTAAGCGTTGAAATGTGGAATTTAAAATACTGCTATCGTAATGGTAGCGGTCTATTTGTAGTGCAGTATTATTGAACTTCTGGATTGTAATAAGGAGATCCAAATATATAAATGAAAAGTAAACAAAAAATAGAAGAAAGAAAGTCATTTAAAGATTATCTATCTATTGAGGATAAAAGAGTTCTTGATACAAATAAATTTAATATTAAGTTGCTTGCAAATGATGAAGTATTTGTATTAGTCAATAATACATATAACTACTGGATATCAAATTATGGAAGATTGATAAATAACCTTAGAGGCTATTTTTATATACATAAATTGGGTAATGCGCATTATACATTGACCGCTTATACCGCCGAAAGAGTACCATATACAATAGATACTAATTGTGACAAGATTGTAGCTGAACATTTTCTTGAAAAGAGGTCTGATGAATACAATAGAATATGGCATATAGACAGAGATAAAAATAACTGCCAATGTAAGAACCTGATTTGGATTAATAATGAAGAATACATTGGTCTTGATAGACAAATATTGTTAGTAGAGGAATTAGGAAGACAACAGGAATATGTTCAATATAGCGCATTAAAAAGTAACACTGCTTATTCTATATGGAATGGTATATACATTCGCTGTTATCGTACAAAAGAAAGTAACGCAGGAGAGTGTTACGATAAGGCAACAATGTGTGAACAGTGGTTAAATGACAAGAACTCATTTGCCGAATGGTATAATGCTAATTACTATGAGTGTGATGGGGAATCCATGGCGGTTGATAAGGATTTATTGTTTCCTGATAATACTGAATATGCTCCTGATAAATGTTGTATTATACCTCAAACACTTAATACCATGCTGTCAAATTGTAAGAAACATAAATTATCTAAGTGGAGAACTTCAAAAATGAATTTACCTCTTGGGGTTAGGTATAGTGGAAGTATGAAAATGTATTATGGAGAAATCAAACCATTTGGGCATGATGAAATAATTCAGTTATCACACTGGATCACACCGGAAGAAGCTTTTGAGGAATATAAAAAGTTTAAACAAGCAGATATCTTGTTGATGGCTGCTAAATATAAGAATAAGGTTCCAAAACATATTTATGAAGCATTGCTGAAGGTGGAAGTGAAACCATATTAATTACAAGGCATATCGGATAGTAAAATATCTGGTATGCCTTATTTTTTTTATAATTATGTTTACTTCTAGTGCTAGATTCGGTCATACTTTAATGTTATAATTTTAAAAATACACTTATATGTATGAAATACTAATTATGAAGGGGTGATAATGATTAATAAAGATAAACAAAGAAAGAGAAAAAGAAGCAAGCAATTAAATAAGTCATTAATTGCCTATTTTGACATTCTTGGTTATAAGGAAATGGTTAAAACAAAACATATCTCTGAAAATGAATTGATCGAAATGATTGAAGAAATAACCCAAGAGGTGTATAGAACAAAAAAATTCGAGAGAAAGAGTTTAACAAAATGGAACGTATATTCATTTTCAGATAATTTTGCTATTTGTGTTAATTATCCGAAAGAAGGACTCATAGAACAGTTAAGAGAATTAATATGGATATTGACTATATTACAATGCCAATTTTTAACTATTTATGGAGTTCTAATACGAGGCTCAATTGTTAATGGTATGGTATATACTGGAAATAAATTTATCTATGGAGAAGGCTTAATTAGAGCATATGAGATTGAGAATTCATGTGCAATTTATCCTCGTATTATTGTTGATGCAGAACTAATAAATGAATGTTTAGAGTGTACATTAAATATAACTCAAAATCCTGTTAGTTTACATGGAAAAATTTACGACCCAGCAGATGTTAATGAATTTAATATGTTTCAATTAAATCCACAATTATTATTTGGCTCATTATATGATAAGGGTATAGTGGATAACTCAGAAATTGATATATGGATTAGTAAAGAAAAAGATTTTGATTTGGTTACTATATGTAAAGATTTTGATAATGAATATTATATAGATTCTTTTCGTTATTTTTTATATCTTAATAGATATCCAAATCAATTTCAGGATGAAAATAGCATTAAAGATGATTCAGAAGAAAGTGTATTAGAACTTTTAATTCAAGGTCTTTGGTTTCAACTGTCACGCTATCTTCGAGAATTTGGAAAAGATAATAAGTTACTAAAGAAATATTTATGGATATGTAATAAAGCTAATATTATCTTAAAAGAGATAGGATATCATAATTTGATTAACAAATACGATATACTAGAATCATGCGGTTTAGATTTAAATAATATATATACAGATGATAATATTCTTAATACATTTATAAAAGATATTCCAGATAATTAAATTTTGATTTTTATATAGTGAGCCTTATATAGTAGGTACTTAAATATTTCAGATTGTAAATCATCCCCCCTATGCCTTTATAATCAATGGTGTATATGCAAAAATCAAGACGCAAATGTAATATCATAAATGTAGTTGGTAAATGCGCGGAGATAAAAAATATATTTAAAAATATGATTTAGTATATGAAGTTCGATGGAGCTGAAAAATATACTTGGTGTGTGAGTAGATGTACTAGGGGCTTTTCGACAAACCGACTTTCCAAAGAGAATGTAAATTACCCCCTCCTTACCCTGGCACCGGCTCTATATCCTTACAATATATGCATAAATCAAGCTTAAATTAAGCCGTTTTCCTTATACCCTAAGAAGATTACACCACACCGCAAACAATCCAAATTTACCCCTTAAAACGTTTCAAAACACCAATGATTACACCAATAAATACATTAAGAATCTCATAATAAAAGTAATAGAAAAGGTCAAGAGTTTAAACGCTCTCGACCTTATTTTTTTACGCTTGCTTTAACTGCTTTCTTCCTTCTGTCTCTACCTCTGTACTGCCATAATAGTTTCTAATATCATTAATGCTCAAAGTCTTATGACTTTTCTTTCTAAATGCTTCTGTGTGGAAGTACCACTTCTTTTTTTCTTTCGCCCATTTGAAACCTAAACCCTTTAAGCTGCCTTTATGTGCGTAAGTATCGCCATCAATCCATATCCAGCAACCTATAATCTCTATATTAATTCCTACAAAAGTAATGATACTCTGTAATATCTCTCTTAACTTTTCATCCTCTGAAAAGTCATACTTCATATCTTCGTATGAAGATTTACCCTTGTCACTGTCTGCGGTCTTGCTGTCGTGCTTATTCTTTAATATCTGGAATAGCTTATCATATTCTGCATTGATTTCTTGAGTTGCTTCTGTAGATCCGTTTGGGTTGTCCGGGTGGTACTGCTTTAATAATTCCTTATATTGTTTCCTTAATTCTTCTAGTGTTCCTACGTTATTAAAATATGTATTTGTCATATGGGAAGTTCTCCTTATTTAATAGATTGATTTTGTTGTTAAGATTATTATACACATAAAAACGTGCATAGTCAACGATTAATGCACAAAAAAATGTGTATATAATTTACAAAAACATTCACACAATATTGTGTATAATGCCAATAGACCATACACATATTATTGTGTATAATTACATTACAAGGTCAACAAGACAGACCTGAATAAACGGGAACTAATAGCCTGAAAAGCTATAAACTTGAAAACCATATACCTAGTGAGTGAGCCAATGCAAGACCAATAGTCAGGAAGATGATTCAAGAGTTCCTAATATAAGGAAGGAGAGAAAGCAGATGTGTAAAACAATGACAGAGTTCGAGATTTTAATACTTGAGATTCAAAGTATGAAAGAGGAAGCCAAGGAACAGAAAAAGAAAATAGAAGATATGGAATCGGAAATAAAATCCTATATGAAAAAACGAGGTAGAGAAAAACTCTTTTCCCAAGAAAATGACATAACAATTTCATATTGCAGCGTAGAAAGTCCAAAGTTCAATAAGGAATTATTTATAGAAAAGAATGGGGAAGAAGAGTACCAAAAGTATCAAAAAGTAACTCCGTCAATGAGATTAAATTATCTCAAAGGCAATCAAGCATAGGGGGTAATCCCCTAGCTATAATGCCACCGATGAGCGTTCCAAGTCGCTATATAAAGGCAGAGGATAGCAACCATTAAATCAAACACATTCGCAGGAGGACAATTATTATGGTCAATCAAAAAGTAATAAACTTTACAGAAAAGGAATTAAAGGAAATGGATGAACTTATATCTGAACTATGGTACATAAGCTCATGTATTGAAAGATCAATGAAAATTGATAATACTATTGACTTTGAATACACAAATGAATTTTTAGATAGAACTATCACAAAAGATTTGATTCTTGAAGAAACGGAAGATCATTTAATAATCAAAGATGGGGGAAATGTGTTAGACAGAATTTTATGGGATACCACTTGTTTTTACATAAGAGAAACTGGAAACAAACGTTATATTTATATTGTAGACAATAACGGAGTCTATAAAAGCATTAAGTATAAGAGACCAATAAAAGAAACAATGGAAATGCTAAGAGATGATTTTGAAAAAATATCGTGGGATTATCAAATATTTAATGTTATACAAATAAATGAAGCAAATATTAATAATACCAAGGTAAAACTTTTGAGACTAGAACTTGATTCTCCTATTGATGGCGATTTAATTATCTTCGTGGATGCAGAGGGCAAGTTACAGAATGATAATGAATTTTGTCCTGTATTTAATTTCGAAGATATTAAATACGCTTATGTTCAAGGTAATAAGGTCGTAATTAATACCACCTATGGAGTTACGATTATTGAAGGTACAGAGGAAAAGATTTCTGATAAATGGTGGAAAGAGAATGAAATTAAATAAAAATAATCATGCGATTAGGAAGGTGGTAATAAAAATGAAAAGACAAACAATTGAGTTTAAAAAGCAGAACGAAGCAATAGTAAGAATGGGAAGGGCTACAATTTATCAGCCCAAAACAAACTTTAAGGGCGGCTCTGTTAAATGGTATGAGGACAAACCAAAGAATATAGTGAAGTAATTATTTGAATCACTTGAAGGTATAGGGAAGGTTGTCACAACTAACAATCTTCCCTATGTTCAAAGAATTAAAAATATAAGGATAACAATAGGCAAGGCGGTGAAAGAAATGGCAATATACCTAACAAACGGGGCATATTATGTTGCATATAGTAAGACGGGTGCGATTAAAAAAGTAAAAAAAATTAAAGAAGCACAAAATTTCTGCACAGCAGAAAATGCAAATATCCAGAAGGAAAAGGCACCAAAGAAATGTATGGACTATTATGTAATTCATTCTGATGAGAATGAAGAAACTTCTATGAAAAAGAAAAAACGACGAAAAAGACATCCTATGGAAGTAAGGAAAAAAATATATGAAGAAGCTAATGGTCGTTGTATGTTATGCGGACGTAAAATATTGTTTGAAGAAATGACACTAGATCATATTATACCGCTTGCTATTAATGGCGCTGATAATGCAAACAATCTTACTGCTGCATGTTTTGCCTGTAATCAATTCAAGGGTTCAATTCTTCCAGAAGATTTTCATGAGCGCATAACAGAAATCTTTTTGTATCAGATGGAAAGGAAATATGCGAATAGGTTAAAATGGAAGATTATACATAAACTTTTGGAAGATATGATATAGGAATACTGACGGTACTAGTAAATTGTATTAGCACTGGTAAATTGTGTTGCTGATTGATTAAAGAAGGAAGGAGTGCTATAATATACACGTAAATAAATGTATATTATAGAATGGAGCTTATGTTTATGGTTAATTATAATAAATTAATGAGAAAATTAAAAGAAAAGGGTATTACAACCTATACTATTCGACAGAAAGCATTGATACCTCAAGGAACACTTGCAAAGCTAAAAATGTGCTCTGCCGATTCAATGGAAGAAATAGAAAAAAAGTTGGAGAAATACAAAGAGGATCATGACGGAAAAGATTTTATGTGTGATGTAAGCACAAAAACCATCGAAGATATTTGTCAACTTCTACAGTGTCAACCGCAGGATTTAATTGAATGGAAAGTAGACTTAAAGTCTGAATTATCCTATGAAAGCAGATTCAGGGACGAGAAATAAAAGCAGTGATAAATGTTGTTCAAGAAAACACTTGAAATCATGAACAACGAAAGAATGAGAAAATTTAAAGGTATTTGATGGCTGATTGTGGATTTTTTGCTCAAGAAATATTTAGCACCTTTTCTTTAACAATTATTATGGTTAGAGTGGAAAATCTCCTGATTTTTATATTTATAGGTTTGCAGATAAAAGTGAAGAGGTGATGATTTTGGAATATGGATATGCAAGAGCAAGTACCAATGAAGATAAGCAGGACATAGGCAGACAAAAAAGAGAATTAGTTACTATGGGTATTAAAGAGAATAATATCTTTTGGGAATATGAATCTGGATCACATGAGGACAGAGAGAAGTTAATGCAGCTTCTTGAAACAGTAAAGACGGGTGACACTATTGCGTGTACAGAAGTAAGCCGGTTATCACGTTCTACTAAACAATTATGTGAAATATTGGAATTTGTTGAAGACAATCATATTAAACTTGTTGTTGGTGGTTTTGTTGTGGATTGTACGGGAAATGAAATTGATCCTATGACAATGGGGATGTTACGAATGATGTCTGTTTTTTCTCAGATGGAACGAGAAATCACTATACAAAGAATAAAGTCCGGTATGGTAAACGCTAAAGCTAAAGGAAAAGTGATTGGACGGAGAAAAACTACTACAGACGATATACCACAATCCTTTTTCAGATATTATCCTCAGTTTACAAATAGGAATATAAACTTATCTGAATTTTCAAGGCTATCAGATCTCAGTAGAAATTCTATATATAAGTATCTGAAAATAGTAGAGAACGGATAACGGGATAGTAACTTATCTTATTATATAGAAGAAACACGAATAAAAAATCTAAATTAGTATAGGTAATAAAAGGAGAAGAGATTAATTATGTATAGAAGATATATACTTGCACTCGCAGCGACATCTATTGTCATGATACTAATGGGGTGTGGTAATGGAGAAAACACATCGATAGCACCACAAAAAGAATCGAAAGAGAATCTGATTACTAATGAAGAAGTGAAAGAGAATTTAGAAGCTGAAACCGATGAAAAATTTGAGGATAGTCAGAATAACGTAGCAGAAGAAGAAAGCCTTGCTTCAGAGGATGTAGATTATTATAGCATATGTACTTCCAAGTCAAAGCAAGAGGTAGAAGCGTTTGCAACGGAGGTAAAGGAAACCATCTTGCGTGAAGATTGGGAGGCAGTTTCTGAGATGGCGGCTTATCCGATTACGATTCAAGGCATAGAATACGTGGATGCAGAGAGTCTTGCGCAAGCGGATATTGCGTTGAGAGAGGAATATAAAGAAGCGTTAGAAGCGGAGTCTTGCGAGAATCTTTTTGCAAATTGGCAAGGGGTAATGCTTGGGAATGGAGAAGTGTGGATCGGAGAATTGCTGGATGACAATATGCAGTCTCAAGGATTGAAAATCATAGCTATTAATGCAGAGGATTAAGAATAAGTGAAGGTGAGGATGGATATATGGAAAAGAATGCTGGACATATTCTAATGGCAAAGCTAACTAATATTCAATATGAGGACAGTGTTAAAAATGGAAGATCATACGAAACTATTAAAGATATGAATAGAAGTATATTTTCATGTATGCATACTGTTAATTTAGAATCTCAATTATTCTATAGAGCGAGGATAATTAACATTAAAGAAGATGTCAATACTGGCAAGGGAATCGCGATGATAAACAATAAATTATCAGGTGGCTTCGATGATGTCAATTCATGGATGCCCAAAAAAGAAAAGTGCAAAGCGGGAAGATTAAATAAAGACCATGAGCAAGTTCTTTATGTTGCAGAGGATATCAATACTACGTTAGGTGAAGTAAAACCTGAACGAGAAGATAATGTCTCTGTAGCCATATATAAGGTTATAAGCCCGATTAATATACTTGATTTTTCAGCATATAGCAGAAGTGACTTAGACAATGCGTTTACAGAAAAACAAAAAAAAGATTTTGCAGAAAGATTTAGCTGCGACATTAGAGAAAGATTTAGTGCTATACAGGAATATTTGACGATACCTAGACATGCGAATAATGATTATTTGTTGTCAAATAGTATATCCGAGACACTCAAAGAATACCCAATAAATGGAATCCGGTATTTGTCCTTTTATACTAAAAAATGTAATGTAGCATTATGGAACGTTCAACATTCTAATTTTATATTTGGTGGTAGTAAAATATATAATGCTAGCGATAGAATTATTGTTAATACAGTGAAATAAATTCTCATTAGGAGATTATGCTACGGTATAGTCTCTTTTTTATCGTAATTCGAAACTATAGACCAATAATAGTTATGTAAACCATTGGTTTTACTAAGATACCTATGTCTCAAACGAATCAGAAAAATAAATTAAATTAGATATTTTAATAAAAATTAAGTGGTGTTCGGTACATATTCGAAATATAGTTATTTTAGAATTATAGAATATGTCGGAAATATCCAGAAGTCCAGTAGATATAAGGGTTCACGCTGGTTTACATAATAATTAGAATTGATAAATTAATTGACAAATGATAAGAGAAAATACTTCTAGAAATGATGTTCGGTATCTGCTTCGGAACAATAGGGTATATATTGTTATGTAAACCTTTATTTTACTAGGGTTATGGTGATTCAATGTTAAACGTTGATATTATTGCTCTTAACGTAGTAAAAGTATCTGAATAGCCCTATTTTGCTGGGGAAATGATATACTTTGTGGTTTACATAATAATTATAAAATCGAAGTTCGGAGTTCGTTTATTAAGACGGATTGCGTGAAACAATATACTATTAATGTATTTACGTTGATTAATTGTAATAACGCTTCTTTATATGTAGTTGGTAATGCTTTGGAATTATGTTCTTTTAATCTGACTTCCATTCTAATGCATTCTTGCCAGTAAATCCCATTGCTAACAATGAAAATCCATCTCTATTTATTAAAAATTCTGTGTACGTTTGTTTGTTTTGATTATTAACGTATTCAGTCTCTTTAAATAGGTGTCCCCAATTTTGGGGAGACCTAAATCGGAAATAATTACCACTTGATTCTCTCACTTATGGACATGATAATAAAGGTAATAAGATATTCGAAGAATTTGATTTGAATTGATGGAGGAGAAATTTTCTATCTCCTTCAATAGACCCCAAACTGACGGTGGTAGAAATTTTATTGATAATAAAGGTGTTAATACTGCTAAAAACGAACTGAGGTGATATATTATAGATAAATTATTAACGATACAAGAGGTGGCAAGTATTCTTAGAATAGGTAAAACCAATACATATAAATTAGTAAAACGAAAAGATTTTCCAAAAGTAACGATAGGTAAAAAGATATTAGTAAAGGAAGAAGATCTAAATAATTACCTGACCAAATATCTTAAGAATAAAATAACGTTATAAAAATATCTACTTATGACACTCCTTTGCCATCTCCGATTCCATCATTTCTTTAATGGTACCGCCAAGCAGATTCTTAAGTGCATTTTGATATTCTGTAGACTGGATGTCGTACTCCTGTAGAAGCTGCTAAATGATGTTTCGCTTTCCATCTGTCATTTGTACTCTGTGCACTGGTTTCTTTTCTCTTGCCATAATACAAGGTCTCCTATGATTTTTTATTTTACCATAGAAGACCTTGTAAAATCTTATTTACAGAGCAACGTTCACAGACTCAGAAAAAGGGCTGCTGAGAATGTTAAGCAGTCCCTCTCTTCTAAAGTTTAGATTCCTAATTAAATTTAGAATCGTCAGGTTGTTCTATTGTTTTTGAAATATAAAGTAAAGCAAAGCTCATTTCATAATTATCCTTTGCTAGATACAGATAAATAGATACATCATTAGTTTCCCACGTGTTTCTATATTTTACTTGTCCGATATTTAGAGCATCCGCTTCTGAATCACAATAATTGTATAGACTTCCTTTTGCTTTAATAACTTCAGGAGTACCATACTCTTTTGAAATTTTTTCTGATACGTTATTAAAGTAATTTAAATAAAGTGAATAGTCTGTATGATTTTCGATAAACGTAAACATAACTTGACACAGTTCATCTTTGTTATTCGTTAGATATGTTATTAAAGCGTTTTCACCTTCAACATCATCTTCGTATTGAATATAATGACTACCATCATCCCCATATTCTTCGCCCAAAAAATTAGCTGCTTCATATCGTTGAATTATTTCTAAGCTATCGCCAAACCTTACATTTCTAACAATACAGTTATCTCTATCTTCAACAACTAATTTCATGCTTTTCTTATCGGATACATTCCCGCTTTTATCTTTTGCAACGAAGAAAATATCATAAGTACCTGTCTCGTCTAAATTATAATTGCCGATAATTTCTACAGAATAATCATCTTTGTCGCTTACCGTTGTATTATCTTTAGGATCGTATTCATTTCCTTTTGGTAAATATACAATGTCTCCCTTGACAGATAATTTAGGTGCAATTGTATCAACAACGTGAAATTGAAAAGGAATTTCTTCGATATATCCTTTTTTATTCTTTATGCTAAATAAGACTGAGTAATCCCCGATTTTGTTTATATTAAAATCGTTATCGCCGATTATATTTACCTCTATAATATTTTCAGGGTTATATTCCAAATAATTAATTAAATCTGTTTTTGCTCCTAATTCAATATTACTATTGGATTGAGATATGTCGAAAGAACCTCTGTACATGAACTTAAAATATATAAAAATTGTAGCAATAATTAAAAGTAGTATTCCTATTAACAGAACGACTTTCTTATGTTTTAAGTCAAATCCTGTTTTCTTTTTTAATGGATATCCGCAATGTGGACATATTGATACTTGATCAGAAATTTCTTTCCCACATTCGGGACATTTGATAAGTGCCATAATATTTCCCCTTTTTTTAAAATATTTTACTTAATTATACATTGTTAAGTCGAAATTTACCATGGGTTTGTCGATATTTTGTAGAAGAATAATATGTTTCGTGATAAAATATGAACAATAAACATAAGGAGGAAAGGGGAATAACTGAAATGTCTGTTAAGAAAACATCCAAAGGAAAAATAATAAGCATTTTAATAGTGTTACTTGTAATTGGTTCTTTTGCAAGTAAAAGAAGTGAAAGTGATGAAAGTAATACAATAGGTAGTAGTGTTAATAACATAGTTGGCTCAACAGTTGAAGATTCAGCGCAAGAGCTGCCTGAGACAGATGATGTAGACATAGAAGATCAGGCATCTTCTACAGATGATGAAACAATAGAGTACAACGGAGTTCCATATAAAATCATAAAAGTCGATGGTGGTGATTTGTCGGGAGAAAGACAACTCAATGTTGCGGTAAATGTCGGGTATGGAGATAGAGAGTATTGGGCGTTTACAAATGAATATGGGCAGTTAATAGGTGTTATTGCCGATAAAATCACTTTACAAGATGATTCAACAGAGTCTGTAAACTCTGACGGTAGATACTATAATAATGAAGCAAAAGTACTTAAAACTGAGCAAGAAGATTTAGACGAAGGGCATGTGATAGCAGATTCCTTAGGTGGAGTCTCAAATGCCTATAATATTACTCCACAAAACAGCACGTTGAATAGGCATGGAGATCAAGCATATATGGAAAAAGTTATTCGTGACGCAGGTGGCTGTGAAAATTTTGTTGCTACCATTACATATCCCGATTCGACAACTCAAATTCCTTCACATTACCATTTTGAATATGTGATCAATGGAGAAAGCATAGTAGATGATTTTGATAATTTAAATCCTGATGAAGTGAATGCTGGGTTGAGTCAAGAAACGTCTGAACCATCAGAAACAGATAGCAATGCAGCATTACAAGAAAGTGTTGTTGCTGAACAAACTGAAGAAACACCTGTCGCAACGGAAGAAAACGATTTATCATCAATAGACACTAATGGAAATGGAAAGGTGACTATTGCCGAGGCTGAAACTGCCGGTTACGCGATGCCTATCTATTCTGACCATTGGTTATATAAGTATATGGATGATAGAGACGGTGACGGAATGGTTGGAGAGTAAGAGCGGGGGTAAGAGATATGACGATAACGGAGGAAGAATGTTGGGAGATATTAAGCAGAAACACATATGCAGACGATACAAATATTAAGTCAAGAATCTTAAGTATGGACAAAGATAATACTATTGAAAACATAGATGCAATAAATGAAGTTGTTTTGTGGAAGCTTAATAGGAGCATACATATCTCAGAAGAAACCATATCAATGTTAAATTCTATTGGATATTTAAATAAACCAAGTGACGTTCTAAACGATAAAACGGTATATAAACTTATAGAGGATTTGCTTTCTTCAAAAGGTATAAAACTAGCTGTTGCTAGCACGATTCTTCACTTTTATTATCCCAATATATTTCCAATAATAGACCAAAGATCGTACCGAGAGTTAACCAGCAACGAGTATCCAATATATTCGTCCAAAGATAAGGATAAAAAGTATATTGAGTTGTATCTTGATTATATAAATAGGTGTTGGCAGTTTAATACTGAAAATTGTCCGGGTATTCCTTTTGAACGAATTGATAATATATTATATCAGAGAGATAAAGAAAAAGGTAACAAGGTGAAATACTAATATGAATTCTGGTTTTCAAAAGGAGAGTGTATGAGTATAAAATTTATAGAGAGTTATATTCCAATATATGATGAGTTTTGTTTGCCTTTTTCTAAGGACGAATGTCATTGCTTGGTTACCAAAACGTGCCCTGCAGATAAAAATAAAGATAACTTACTAAATGGAGTCGATTATGTTACAAAATGTAAGTGTGAAGTTTTAATGCAGAAAATTATTAGAGATGGGTATTATGATAGAAATGAAGAATCTAAAATTTATATTTCCCTGGTGCCGTGTGATAAATTCAAGTGCAAGAAATTTAGGGTGACAAATGGACGACATAGAATATGCGCGGCTTCTAAGTTAAAAATTCCTATTTCAGTTTATATAGAAGAAGATGATTATACTTGTACATGTGAAAGCTATAATGATTATTAATAAAATGCTGTTTTCGTGCTTATTATTAGAAAGAGGATTTAATATGTCTAAAAGTTTATCAAATGCCCCATTATATGTAGCACCTTATATTTATGCACATTCACCTACCTGCGTAGTAGATGAACAAAACGGTGACAAACAACTATATCCATTAACAACTAATAACAAGATTTTGATTTATGAAAGAGAGGTTAATGGTTGGTTTTTAGATGTTGCTTCTGAACTAATTGATAAAGATATGAATAACAATACTATTAATAATGGATTTGTTGCACTTATGATATTATTTTCTTATATCGAAGGTGTACAGCAATATAAAATGGGGATGTCTAGCAACAGACACAGTGAACAATTTTTTTGTGATGGGTTTAAAGAAATTTTTACGGATATAGATACAGAAGATAATTTAATAAAAAATCTTTATAGAAACGCAAGGTGTGGATTATTTCATAATGGTATGGTTGGAAATCAAATATTAATTGACTATAAATTTGATTTAGCAATAAATTTTAACGATACTATAAAAATAAACCCCCTTCTCTTTTTGAATGCAATTCAGTTAGATTTTAATAGGTATATTACATTGTTAAAAGATGAGAATAATCAAGAAATAAGGAAAAAATTCATTGCTATATTTAGCATAGATTGATTTTTAAGGGGATGAAAGGATAATTTCATACATAAAGGAAGGATATTAGTTGAAAGTATATTGCTTATATAACAAAGATTACCATAGATTTATAAATGAAATTGTCGAACAAATTCTAACTGTATATGGGTCACAGTTGAAATTAGGCACATTAGAAGAGATAGAATTGGTTGACAAAAACGAAATGTTAAGTATTTCTGATGGGAAAATACTTGGTTCTAGTAAAATTATTATTTCTTCAA
Source organism: Kineothrix sp. MB12-C1 (assembly GCF_030863805.1). Lineage (NCBI taxonomy): Bacteria > Bacillati > Bacillota > Clostridia > Lachnospirales > Lachnospiraceae > Kineothrix > Kineothrix sp. MB12-C1. The sequence goes on along the minus strand of NZ_CP132957.1, from coordinate 562,871 downwards.
GAATACCTGATTTATTAACCACGTACAATGTGTCTTCTTTGTATAGTAACAATGATTATAAAATCTTCAAAAGAACTATTTTCCATGAAATGAATCACATTACAGATATGGTAGTAATGCCTAAACTTTATAATAATGCATTTTATAATAAAAACATAAAATATTATTTACCTTCATTATTTTGGACAGAATATATTGTTGAAAAACGTACATTCTCATTTGAGGACGTTAACGACACGAAATTATGTGATACATTTGTAAAGATTTCATGGGCATGTAATATGTATAAGCGGTATGAAAATTATTGTAAAAATAATTTCTTTTATTTAGTAAAGCTATTATCGTATTTTTTGGCAAGAACACATAGTCCAGAAGTTAGAAAAGAATATCTATACAAGATCAACAATCAACTGGTAAAACAATTTATCAATGAGTTAGACAAAGAACTTAAGGATTTGGAGAGCAAAGATTTATTTGATGACGTTGTAACTCTATTTAGTTTATTTGAAATATTAGATAAATACTATAGACTATTTATAAGAATATATAAATAATTCATGATACAATAAAAAACTATTTGTTAGTCACAGTGTTGTTGAGTTCATTTGAACCAATCAAGGGAGATTTATGGACTATTTTAAAATTATACACCTATATAATAGAGAAAGATTATATGAAGAAGTGTGGGCTACTCCGACCACTCAATTGGCAAAACGCTATGAAGTATCAACGTCTTTTTTAACTAAATTATGTAAAAATCTAAATGTACCAAAGCCAAGTTCATCCTACTGGAATAAGCTTAAATATGATGTAGACATTTTTAAGGAGCCATTGCCACAAGTAAATGATAATAATTTAGTGAAGATTGCTGATGAAACCTTCCTATTTCTAGATGAGAATGAGAGGATATTTGTATTTGATATTGCTAATAAATTGAAGATTAGCAGTAATTATCGTTGCGAAGAAGTACGGCAAATTAAGGAAAAAATAATTATCTGGAATAAAACGCATGAATCCAACAACGGGAAAAATACAAAACCAAGTGATTATAGGCATAAATATAGATATTATAGTCATTCAGAAATGCCTCCGATTATAGCGGGAGTTGTTTCGAACGAAAATGTTTCGAGAGCCTGTCACATCATTGATGCATTGCTTGATGCAGTGAAAAAGATGGGAGGATCATTAAGTGAAGATGGTACATTTAGAGTACAAGATGAAAGTGTGAAATTTGATATCTTTGAACTAAAGGAAAAAGTGGATTATGTTCCTAAGGCAGACGATATAGCGCATTTAAACATAGGTAGAAAGTTTTCCTACTTATTCAATGGCAATTTATCGTTTGTTCTAGATAATTGCTACCGCAAAAGTGATACTTTAGAAGAGAAACTAGAGGATTCATTAGGTGATATATTTTTAAATATGGTTATAATATCTCAAGTATATAAAATAAAAAGTATAGAGAAGAAGGAACAGCAGGAGAAAGAAGAAGCTATAATCTATAAGAGAAAATTAGAAAAAGAGATATATGATAAGGAAGTTGCCAAATTTGATGAACTAATGAAATTCGTAGATAATTTTGAAAGAGCAAATTCTATTCGAAATTTTGTTCACATACTAGAAAACTCATCTTTAGAAACAGATCCAGAGTGGATAGAGTGGGCGCGAAACAAAGCAGATTGGATTGATCCTACACTTAGAGCAGATGACAAAATTTTAGGAAAGTTTTATTCTGGTAATAATAAATAATGTAAGCACTTAAGATTTTCCCCAGAAGTGGGGAAATGTAATTAGGGGGACGGAATTTCGTCCTCCCTACAGACGTGTACTTTAAAACATCACCAGCTCTCATGCAAAATCCAATAACGACATAAAAATAGGACAGACACTAAAAAAATCTAGTGAATGCCCTATTTAGGGGCTGTGTCAAATTTGACACAGGGGTGTTTTGACACGTTGCTTCTATATTAATGCATACCATGTTGATATAAATAATGAAAAGAGAGACAATTATTATTTATTGCTCTTTGGTGAAATCAATCATTTCATTTAATTCGCCCCAAAATTCCGGTTTATATCGACAGGCTAAAAAGGAATAATCTTCTAACAAATCATCTATAGAAGTGGCTTCTTTAATTTCATCTTCTTTTATATGAACATGATATTCATAATCTAATTTACTGTCTATTAATTCACATATATCTTTTAAACTTTTAGGATCAAGCTTATGAATAGGATATTTAAATAATAACCTAAAAATCTTCATTCCATCACTATCTGTAAGTAATCCTATAAGAGTTTCAAGATATCTTTCGGAATTTAAAGTTTTTTCATAATCGTTAATATCAATGTTGTCAATAATTTTATATAAAATAGAAAAAGACTCGGTTAATTTATCTTTAAGTTCCTTTTTTCGCTTGAACGGGTATTCTTTTATTTCGACATTTTTCTTTTCTATTTCGTTTAATCTATATTCCGTTTCATCAGCTTGATTTTCCATTTGATTTATAGATGTTTGTAATTCCCATTCATGATAATCTAAATATTCGCCCCAATTGTTACACTCCCAATTAACGAGAAAACCAGAATCTATCTTGTAGCATTGATTAATGTCATCAAAAGAATAAATTTTTGCTTCTTCAGGAACAGGTATTCCTAACATGGAGAGAAATGTATCCATGCATTTTGGATTAATATAGTCAAGTGTAGTAAAAACATTAAATGCAATTCTATACCGTTCTTCTGGTTTAATATTTTGGTTATTCCGACATAGTTCTTGCAACGTACCAGATTCTATAGAGTTCTTTTCTTCTAATTCATTAATTTTATATTTTGAATGGTTTACCTGTTTCAATAGTTCTGCTTTAAATAGTTTCCTTTTAAAATTGGGCTGAAAAGAATTTTTTTCACGCTCTTTATTAAGATAATTCTCAATATATAGTTCGGCTTCAGAATTAGCGATATTATGAATTTTTGAAATTAAATTAATAAAATCCGCTCTTGTTATATTAACTGTTCGCCCATTTTCGAGTTGAGATAACCAACCTTGAGTTTTTCCAATAGCTTCTGATAAGTCACTAGTAATTAGATTTTTGTCAATCCTTTCCTTCCTAATAAAAGATCTTATATTATCATTTAGTTTTATTTTTTCATTCAACATAAGCTCACCCCTTTAATACAATGTAATAATACAATTATATTACAAAGTTCTGCAAAAAGTCAAATTTAAATAATGTAATAAATATTACAAAAATGCTTGACTATAATGTAATATTACATTATTGGAGGCAATCAAATACAAAAAATTAAAGGGAGGTAAACACTAATCCAAAATCAATGTAATAGAGTTTCTTCTATATAAAAGGAAACTTTAAATAAAAACAATGATAAGGTGTTCGTTATATCTCATCGTTTCCTTATAATAATCTCAAATCGGCACAGACAGCAGACCTATTAATTGTATAGAAATTTTTATGAGATAGAGAAAAAAACAAACATACGTTTGATGTTTTCATTGACAAGAACATGAGTTCTATATATGCTTAATATAATTGAGAGGTAAAAGGCAGAGATGCCTATAATTTTTGAATTTTCGTGAACTGGTAAATAATAATTGAGAATAATTGTAATACAAGTACAGTTCAATAAAGCACAAATATCCTACAAGGAAGGAGTAAAAATGGAATTAAACAGATTAGATTACGTAATTATGAAACTTCTGAAAAAGAAAAATTGCGTAAGTTATTTTGAAAGTATGACGCTACAAGAGATTATGAGCGTTACAAGCACATCCAGACCAACCACATATCGTAAAATGATGAACTTATGCGAACGTAACTATGTGGCAAGAGGTTGTAAATCTACAAATGCGGATACTTTCTACCTATTACCAAGAGCGATTAAACTTATAGAAAACGGAGGAACAGAAAATGATTAAAAATGATGTATTTGTAATAGGTATCGGATTGGGTGGTGAAAATGTAGCGCATAGTCTTCAGCAGAAAAACTATAGTTCGTACCTTATTAATGGTTCAAAGCAAGATAATAAAACATTGTTAAATGCCAAAAATGTACTAGTTTTAGAAGGATACGATGGTTTAGCTGGTGATAGAGAATTAGCCTTTGAAGCATTAAAGAACAATAAAGACATCATCAAAAAAATAAGTGAAATAAAAGAAAAGGTAATTTTACTTGTTGCAACTGGCGGTGGGACTACCGGATCAGGTTCGATTCCACATATTGCGAATATAGTAAGCGCATTACCCAATAAAATAGTTTGTGCTGCTCTTATGATGCCAAGAGCCGATGAAGCAATTCAAAAACGACTAAACGCGTACAATACAGCCAAGGAGTTAATGGAAATCCAAGAAATGGGAGCCATTATGTTTGTGAACAATGAGTATTCTGATGAGTTGGATAAAATTAATTATAACCTTGTAAATATGTTAGATGCATTTTTCTCAGATGATTCATCATCGGCTACTTCTAATTTTGATGATTCTGAAAAATTGAAAATGCTGTCAGACAATGGTGCTTTTATAATTTCTATGCGCTCCGATAACAAAGTGAGTAAGCAAGAAGAGGCAGATAAAAAGATTTCCACACAAGAGATGGTTAATACATTGACTGCAAAAAACATTTTCCTTCCTATTAATAATGATAAGATTGTTGCTCATATAGGAATGATTAATCAAAAGGGGAATCACATTGATGAACAGGAAATTATAAAGGCAGTGGGGAATCCTGAAAATATTTTTATAGGAAACAATGGTACTGCGAACATCGTATGCGCATCTGGATTGGGATTTCCTGTGGAATACATATCCAATTTGGGGAAGACGGCATTAAAAGAGCAAAAAGAACGTATTGAAAAACGCAAGTCTTTTTCTATCTTAGAAGACTTGGAAGATATTGAAAATGAACCAAAGATGCCAGAGAAAAGGGGAGTAAATAAGCGTAGACAGGTTAGTTTGGATTTATTGCGCGAACTTGATTAAACAGTAATGAACAGATAACAAGTAGTTAAGCTACTGATATTTTAAAGGGATGAAATATTATTGATACAATTATCGATCTCGAATCTCTTAATAAAAGGAGGTAATTAGTGAATAGGACAAGAGAGCCAACATCATCGACACTTTTAAATAGTAGTAACTGGATAACCACATGTATATAAGAGAAGGGGGGCTTCCTTATTATATGAGACATCCGTTGAAAAAGGAAAAAACGTAAAAAAGAAAGGGTATATATGACAAAGATTTCGAATTTTGAAGAAAAGAAATGGATTTTAGCATATTTTATGAAGCGATGTAAAAAGATAAGCCGGGGCGATATGCTGAGAAATTGGATAGGATGGTGGAAGGATGACTTTGTACCTGCAAGTGGTTATAAGAAGATTCAGTGTCTAGGTGGTGAAGTGCATAACTGGAATGGTAAAAATAACCACACATTAAATGAAGATTATACAATTTTATTCAATATAATTTATAAGTTTACTATGGAAACAATCAATAAACTTTCAATTGAGGAAATCAAAGAAAAGCTATACCAAGTGAAAGATAAAAGCGGAAATTATATTCCAAAGAAAGTATATTATAAGGCAAAAAAATTAGGATTCTTAGTAAGAAAGAATGTAGCTGGCAAAAAGTATCCATTGAGAGTATGTGGATACTATGTATACAAAGATGGAAATATTGTGTATGGAAAGAATTACGATTTAGATTTAAATGACATCAAAAAGTTTTTGCAAAAGGAGCAACAAAAAAATAGAGAAAAAAGTAGTTGTTAAAAATACAAATTAGAAACGGATTACTGGAGGATAAGACAATGACATTTGAAGCAAAAAAGGCACTAGAGAATTTACTTTTTAATAACTTAATAAAAGGACGTATACAAATTCATTCCTATGATGGATGCAAAGAGAATATAGAAGTGAGTATGAGTTTTGATGACATTATAATAAATGGTAACACAGCATTATTTTATGATACGGAAGACAACACCAGGGCCGAATTGACGGGGATGATTACACTACCCTTGTCTGATATTGATGACGTACATTTTACGGATGATATTACTGGAGATAATGAACTCTATGGGAAGTACAACATACTGATTATTCTGAAAAATGGAAAAGAAGTACTTCTGCCCTTCGATATGAAGGATCATACAGATACACCATATGTTTACGACAATGATACAGCATTATCATATGCTTATGTAGCAGATACAGTTCCGCTGCTAAATTATTTTATAGACAAGCCAGTTAAAATAAATCTAAGCAGCATGAGTTGCTTTTCCACCTATGATTTAGATAATTGTAGTTACGCTAACCCCATATATGCTTCATTATATATAGAAGCATTTCATTATGAATATAAAAATATTGATGGTATCCACTGCATTACTATCTCAGATAGTAAAAATGAAAATATAAATTTAACACTCAATGCTATTGAATCCGTCTATGAGTGTAATACTGGAGCCGGAAAAACTGATAAAAAGATTTTCCGTTTTGAAAGTGAAGTGGGGTTAATAACCGTTATGGATAAAGATTATGTATTTTCCAAAACAGAGGTGGCATAAATGGTAACAACAGATTCCGTCAGGCTGAATGGAAATAGGAATGTTTTAACAATTGGACTTATGGAGTAGTAAAAGAAAAGCTTTATGACGGGGGTCATTTCCCCGTCAAAGCGACTACATGTGAAAGCTTAAACGAAGGAGGAGCGAAATTATTACGGAAGCTAAGTCAAAATTTTATATGATTCAATCGCTGTCGATGGCTAATTGGTTATGTGGAAATGGACACAAAATTATTAAAGTAGAGGATAGTAGTAAAAATCCTGAGCTGAAGGTATTTCTTTTTGAAGATACTATTGCTTTGAGAAGTACGATGAAATATTTCCGTAAGGAGGTGTAATTGTATTTGTCAAATAGTAGTCAAAAAAAATGGGTATCAGATATTATTAAGAATGATTATAAATCATGGGAAAGTGAATTTGTAATATTAGATTGTGGAACTGGATGTGGAAAAACTTATTTTTGCATAACAATTCTAGGAATGTATGCAAAAAACAAGGAAAGAAAAATATTGTATCTCTGTAATCGAAGCGAACTGCGCAAAGAAGTGTTTAATGAGATTAATTTTTATGGGTTAAAGAATATTGTATGGGTTGAAACTTATCAAACATTACAAAAGAAGATTCAGCAAAAAATGAAAATCCCATACTATGATTATATTGTAGTTGATGAATGTCATTACTTTACAACAGATGCAAAATTCAATGACTATACGGATATATCATATGATTATTTGATGAAACAAAAGCAATCAGTTGTGTTATGGGTAAGTGCAACGGCAAAAATATTTTTTAATTATTTAGAAAACAAAAATAAAGTAAAAAAGAAAAATATATATAGAATTAGTAAGGACTATACCTATGTTAAAAATGTTTATTTCTACCAAAAAGATGAACTTTCAACAATCATAAATGATGTCCTAGAAAACGAGCTAGATAGTAAAATTGTAGTGTTCTGTAACTCTGCAAATAGAATGAAGGAAATGAACAAGATATATGGAGACACTGCTAATTATTTTTGTTCTAAGAGTACTACGAGCATGGAGCTAAAGAAAATTTGTGGATATGATACAAAAAGTAATATTATCTCTAATAGTATAAAACAATTGCCTGATGGGAGAAGCACTTTTGAAAAAAGAATACTATTTACAACAACAGTGTTGGATAATGGGGTAAATTTGAAGGATGAGAAGATTAAGCACATATTCAGTGAGATTTTTGATGCGGATTCTATGATTCAGTCACTTGGAAGAAAGAGAAGTCTTACTAAAGACGATCTTTGCACATTTTATATAAGAGAGTATAAACCTAAAGCAATACAGGGATTACTTAATATCAATAATTCACAGTTAGAGCCAGTCTTTTCTTATAAAAATGATTATGATAATTTCTTTAAAGAATATGGTACCGGAAAGAAACGTAGGCGATTGAGCAAAAATAGGATATTTTATTCATTTTTTACTGAGGACAAAAAAAGTAAAATAAAAATAAATGATTGTAGATATAGGAAATATGAGCAGGATAATAATATTTTATTACAAATGCGTGATATTGGTTATGTACCCATTATAAGAGACTTTTTAGGAGAAGATTTATCTTCTAAATGTGAACATATGGTTGTTGATGTTAGGAAAATTGATATATTTTTAGAATACCTTAAATCTATAGAAGGGATACAATTGTTTTCAGAAAACATAGATCGTATTAAAGAAGAATTTGAGACTATAGGCGTGAAACTAAGGTACAGTAGGGGGATCAATACTTTTAATGGATCATTAGATGATGTATATAAAGATTTATATAAACATAGGTTTTATAATACAGATATAGACGGAAAAACACTAATTGATAAAAGAAGAAAGTTAGATGATGGTAGTATTAATCCAAACAGAGATAAGAGATACTGGATATTAGAATGTAGATGATTTAAAAAATCTGACGTGATCATTATAAAATGTGAAATTTTGGGGGCGAATCCACAAATATCTATCTACATAGAAAAATGTGAATCCAACCCCAAATAAAAAAGTTAGAATTATTCTTCAAAACGAATGTGCTTTTGAGCCGTAGGCGAAAAAGTGCATCGATTTGAAGAAAAGCACTGACTAAGGACAGCTTGCTGGACTTAGGCTGTGTCTAGCGTCGCAGACATATATATAGAACTAAAATTATAGGAGATTAATAAATTGACTAATCAAGATAAAGAAAGTTTGCAAAATAAAAAGTTAACAGAATCCTTACTTATTGCTTGTCTAGCTACATGTGAGACGATTATCAGTAAAAATGCATATCTGGAAAAGAAATGGAGTAATTATGGTGGACATGGCTATTATGGAGAGCGTATTTTATGGATGGGATATCGCGAGAAAATTCGTTCCTTACTATTTCCAACATATTCTATGAAATTAATTATACAACTAACTAAAGGTGGTACTAATAAAGCGACACAAAAGACGGTTCAAGATGTAATTGAATTGATAGATAATAGCGATTATACATTAGTATAGTCTCTGACATTAGGCAGCCTTTGCTTACGCAAAGACTGATTACGAAAATTACCCCAAAGCATTTTTGGTTTCGCTACGCTAACCAAAAAAACTTTTATGTAATTTTGCGTAAAATGATTTTTTATTTATTAATTGACCAGGGAAAGGGGATACCACAATAAACATAACAAAAATTAAATATATTAAGGTAGCAGATAAGATTTATGAAGTAACGGATATTTCATTTTCTAATATGTACATCAATGCCGTAGAAATGAAATCAAATAAAATGGATATTTTATCTAGTGAGTTATTTAATATTTCTGATCTGAAGGAATTTGAAATAATCTTGAAAAATATAAAAGGACAATCTCAGATTATTAATTTAGGGGAATGGAAGGACAATCAATAGAGACGAGAACTTTTGGTAAAAAACTGTCACTTATTAATTTGAATACATGAGCTTTATACGAAGGTGTTAGATTGGAGGAAGGTTATTATAAATACTAATCAAAAAAAAGAGAAGAATAAAAATAGTAGTGCAATTAAAATAAAAAGTATACAGGCAGCAAGCCTTTATAGATATAATAACAACTATAAATTCAAGATAAAAAAGGAAGATAATAGTGGTGATATACTGTATAAGGATTCTTATCTAGACTTTGGGAATGCTGTAATAAATAATAGTTTGTTTGCAGAATTTGTTCGTAAGCATGGAGTGATTGTAGATAGGAATAATTCCAGTGTAGACTTTATAATGATGAAATTTGATTGGGGAGTAGATAAAGATGATTCTAATGAAAGAAATATAAAACCAGCAAAAACATCTAAGGAATTAAGAGAATATTATTATAAAACAGGAGCAAGTATTACTTGGAAAAAGTATAATTCTAAAACAGGAGAAGAAATTGTTGGTACTGAAAAGACTGTATTATATAAAATGCTTATGCGGAGCCCCGGAAAAGCAAAAGAAGGTCACTGTCTTTTTATTAGAGATACCTTGTTAGTTAAGGTTAGAAATTATTTAACAATGGGACTTTGGGATAAGATGAAAAATGAAAAGGGTGCTCAAATTGTAGAAATGTCCGCTTATGCTCCATTGATTACGGCTACAGCTATCAGCTACATAAATATTCCTATGGAAAATATATTTGTACTAAAGGATGAAGAGGTATCTGTATATAAAAAAGCATTTACTGTAAAAGAACGTACGGTTGAGAAATATAAAAATCAAAAAGATTATCCTGCTTTTGAAGAATATATCAATCAGCATAATTTAACGTTTTATAAGAAAAAAGTAAAAATAAATCCAGAACTGACATGGATAAATAAAAAAGACCTTGAAGCACACGGAATAAATAAAGATTTATGTCCAATAAAAATGGTTAAATACAATAATAAGGAGTGCTATGTTGACAGAGAAAGTGAAGAATCAAAAATTACAAATACTTTGTGGGACGGAATGGGATTAATTGATAATTCTATTTTTCCGAAAGGTATGGAGGGGTTTATCTATTGTAGAAGTCATTTCTTTAAATCTTGTTTATTTAGAGGGAACATTCAACAGTATTTTAAAGATCATTTAGGTGAAAGATATGATACCACTTATGTAACGGATATGATTGACCGCAAAATTAAGGTGACTGACATAAAAGTAATTGTTACTGAGAATTCCTTAAAGTGGATGAAATTTATAAATTTAATGAGTAAAACTGGAACCCTTGAGGATGCTTTTAAATGTTATGATGGATTCATGAAAAAAGACGGTGAAAGATTTGCTATAGTGAAAACTGCTCACCCTAGTAAATGGGGTGACTTACAAAGAAGTTCCTTCCAGATAAACAATACTTTACTTACCACAAATTATGAGATTTTAGGTGAAATAGCAAGAGAAAGTATTAATTATTGTAATCAATTAAAATTAGATAATGAAGCTTTTCTACAGTATTTAGCAATTACAGGAACTGCGAAATATAGTATCAATAACGTACTAATTGACTTATACCAGCTAAATAGTAATTTTAAATATATGGAGTATTTTAAGCTGAAAAAGGATAGCAAGATTAATGAATTCAAAAATAAAAGGTTACGTCTTGGTAAGCTATTACAAAACGGTGATAATTTAACTATTTGCGGAAATCCTATTGCAATGTTAATGAAAGTCACGCAGCAAGAAGGTTTTCTTGAAGAAAAATGTTTTAAGCAGATTGATAATGGAATTCAATGTTATACAACAAGATTTGCAGATGGGGAAAAAATTGCTGGATTTAGAAGTCCTCATAATTCACCCAATAATATTGTACACCTTGAAAATGTGTATCCTGAGCCTATTAAAAAGTATTTTCCCGATTTAGGTCGGAACGTTATTGTCATTAATGGAATTGAAACAGATATACAAAGTAGATTAAATGGTCAAGACTTAGACACTGATGCCATATACGCTACAAATCAAAAGCATATTGTTGACTTAGCTAGAAAAGCATATATGAATTATCCAACTATTATTAATGGAATTAACCCAAAGGGAGCCAGTGAATATGATAAAAGTATGGAATCTTACGCGGAAATGGACTCAAATATTTCTTCTGCTCAATATGCCATTGGTTCTGCAAGTAACATAGCCCAATTGGGTTTGAGCTATTATTTTGATGAAGGTTGTAATAATCAGGAGCTAGAAGATATCTTCATTATATGTTCTGTGCTTGCACAGGTGGCTATTGACTCTGCAAAAAGAAACTTTGAAATAAATGTAAATTCTGAACTATTAAGAATAGCGCAAATGCCATGTATGAAGCATAAACCCAAATATCCTGTATTTTATGCAGATGTTCAAAAAAACAACAATCAAAAAAAGAAGGGGAAAAAGTTGGAAATTAAGGAAAGTGACATTGGACACCATAATTGTCCTATGGATATTTTGTATAAAATTATTGATGAGGGAGTTATAGACCTTAGAAAACATAAGGAACTGAACACAGTAACATTTTCAGAAAAAAAGGTAGGAGTAAATCCAATATTTGAATATAAAGCTGATAAAGTGAAAACCGACCGAAAACAGTATAAAAAAATTATTAGTATAGTCGAGGCGTATGATAAAAAAGTTGGTGTATTAGATGTTAAAAGTGATACTTATCATAAAGATTGTATTAATGAATTTGATGTCTGTATGGATAAATTTAAAAATATAACCATTGGAACTAACACTATGTATTCGTTGATTGCATATGCATTTAAGCCGGGTAATGAGAAAATTAGGGATAGTATATTCACTGTTTTATACGATAAAGATAAAAAATCTTTTCTAAAATGTTTTAAAAAGACAGAAGAAAGTTCACAAAAAAACGCTGAAAACGTTGATTTATAAAGGTTTTCAATATTTACCTATGAAGGGATGCATGAAAGAACCGTAAGTCGAGTAGTGCTTCTATTCTTTATAATGTTTTATGGAATTGTGGATATAAAATCCCAATATAAATATATCATATATTTTAGTAGATGTAAATAGCAAAATTCTAAATTTTATTATATCAATTTTTTCGAGTCTTATTATAGCTTCAAAAGTTTGATTAGATAGTCTTTCATTTAGTTGTTAGTAAAAATTCGTTGGCGCGAAGAAACAAACGTTCTATCTCCCCTTTTGTCGGAATGTGGTATATAATGGTATATTATAATACTGATGATAGGGGAATATTAATGGAAAATTTTAATGCTAAAAAGATTATAAATAGTCTTAAAAATATGAATTCAGAAGACAAAGATAAAAAGGCATATACTAGTCCAATTATTAAAGAAGAAATAAAAAATGTTTTAGAGGATACAAAAATAGTTTTATATAGTCAAAATCGTGAAAGAGCGGCAAAATACATATTGTGGCAAGGATTATTAAATCAATATGGGATTTTTGGTAAGAATAGGAAAAAAACAAGATTATTCGGTGAAAATAAGGATATAACTTATTATGATAGAAATTATAAGCATGGTGACATGATTAGTATTGATTTCGGGACAAGTAATTTAGGTAAAGAATTCGCATTTACACATACGGCTATTGTTGTAAAATCATACACAGACTATATAATTGTATTGCCAGTAACATCCTGTAAAGAAGATAAACTTGATGAGATACCAGTCGATGAACAAGATGATACTATGATAATAAGAAAGACTGATTATGAAGAAATTGATTCAGATTCTTATATTATACTATATCAAATACGATCAGTGTCGAAAAATAGAATACAAAAGGTTATTGGGAGTATCTCTGACACGAAACTGATGAGAGATATAGACCTGAAACTGGCAAAATCTTTTTTACCTCTTTTAGAATAGAATTAATTATATACTTGACATTTTTCAATTATTATATTATTATTTAATTAACATATATAAGATATTTTTAGCAATATTGCTATTAAGTATAACTACATCATTAAAGCCCATTCATATTTGTGAATAGGGCTTTACTACATTCCAAAAGCACTTACTCAAAAGGTAGGTGCTTTTGTATGCCAATTCCTTATTTGCCACCATCCATTCGGTAGCATTTAACATTCTTCTAGTAGAAAAATAAGTATTAACTTATAATTCTACATTATAAAAGAGAGACTGTCTTTGATATTTGACTTGTCTACTTGACAGGGGCATATCAAACAGTCTCTCTTTTTTGATATAAAAATGTCTATTACTCGCACCTACAATCATTGCATTTGAAGGTGTAGATTCTTTGGCTGCACACTCTTTGAGAATAGATCAAGGAGGGTCAAATTTGATACCCCCTAAAATATACTGTATAAATCATAGATGCGATCACATGTGGTCGTGTCTAAATTAATTTTATCAATAAAAATAAGCATAGCAAAAAAAATAGAAAGGAGTAATTATGACACAAGAAGAACTAAGAAATATTTATAATTTAAGACTGAAAAAGGAAAAGCAAAGCTATATTGCAGAAACCATAGGAATTGACGCTGGTGTTCTATCAAAATTTCGTAACAATAAAATTGATCTTTATCCCCACTTATTCAAAAAATTAGAAGCATATCTTACTGAAAAATAATTATATTCTCATATTAAAAATCCCCAGAAGAGGAGAAATATGAAATTAAATATAGGTGATAGAGTTAAAGGAACCAATTCTATTTATGAAGTTGTAGCTATTATTTTTGCTACGGTCTATTTACGTGCTATAAAAGATAATGACATGAATTATTTATGTGAGATGGAAGATGTGTATCACAACTATTTAGATATAGAAATTATATAGAAAGAAGGAAAAATTAATGCAGAATAATGAAACAGAAGTAATAAATCAGTACGAGGTTAGGTTTACAGACGGTCAGGTACTGTCCGCATTGGGAGAGCTTGAACCAGAAAAGAGAAGTTTATTAATGGAAGTAATTAAAATAGATGATATTTTTAGGTTTTGTAACGATGAAACTCGTGCTTTAAAATTGCTTGATGATTGCAATCAGCTCCTAGATACTTATCGTAAAATTAGTATGGGTATTATGGAGTTAAGTAAAATTTTAGAAAAATCCCAAAATGAAGATGTGGAAGATATCATGAATAAAATGATTGAATCTTATTCCAAATTTTCAAGAGAGGATAAGCTGGAATTTAATAAAAGAACATTTGAAAAGAATGATTTAACTAATTCGTTGGATTTATTTGGATATTCATTAAACAAATTTTTAACTGGTTTGGATAGAACGGTTTAGATAAAGGTATGAAAAAGAACGGTTATTATGATATAGATAAATTACTAAACGATATTAGAAGTGATATAGAGGATGTGCTGATAGATGAAGTTCTGGATGAGGTGAAAAATATTGAGTTAGAACATATTCAGGATGACGTTTTTCGCGCATACTCTCCCAAAATATATGAGAGAAGGGAACATAACGGTATTGATGATCCAGAAAATATAATTGGCGAAGTCAATAATATGAGTCTGACTGTAGACAATAAAACAAAATTTAATGATGGATATGGTACATACAATCATGGTGTCGGTTTAGCTGATTTGATTAATGGTGGTGACGGAGTAAATGGTTATTATTATGATTATTTTGGTGAATTCAATCTACCAAGACCTTTTCTCGACAATACAAAATATGAGATTGAGAGAACAAATCGTGTCGATGATGCGTTGGTAAAAGGAATGCGGAGAAGAAAATATAATATTACTTGATTTAGAAGCTGAAATGCTTCTTATTTTAATAATGGAGGTTATGAGTGTCAGAAAAACAGATAAATATTAAGGCGAATTTGGATGATAGCCAATTAAGAAAACAGTTATCGGAGCTTGAAAAAGAAAAACATAAAATAAATGTTGATGCAGATAGTAGCAGTGTAAATAATACAGCGCAAAATATTAAACAGTTATCAAAAATAGCAAATGAATCCAGTAGTATATTCGGCAAGTTGAAGTCGGCAATTAGTAATACATTTTCTACCGGAAAATTGGCTATGACCTCATATTTGATTGTCCTTAGAGAAATAAATCAAGCAAGTAAAAATTTTAAGCAGTCAATGCTAGAAATAGACAAAGCTATTACTGATTTGTCAGTAGCAACAAATATGAGCCGGAAAGCCGTATCTGGATTGGTGAAAGATTATAATTTTTATGGGAAGCAATTAGCTAGTACCACAACTCAGATAACATCAGCAGCAGATGATTATTTACGTGCTGGTAAGGATATGAATGAAGCTCAGGCTTTAATTAAAGATAGTATTATGCTTTCAAAATTAGGAAAGCTTGATTCTGGCTCGTCCACGGAGAATTTACTTGCTGTAATGAATGGATATGAAATGTCCATTCATGAAGTTGGCAAAGCCTTGGACGCAATGGTGGCAATTGATATGGAAGCAGCTACAAGTGCTGGGGATGTAGCCACAGCATTAAAATATTCTGCGTCCAGTGCAGATTTGGCAGGTGTTTCTTTTAATAAATTAGCAGCAATGACAGCAACGGTACAGGACAAGACACAACAATCAGCAGAGACTATTGGTACATTTATGAATACTGTTTTGTCACGGTACAGGAATGTTAAAATAGGTCAGTTTATAGATGATGATGGTGAAAGTCTATCAGAAGTTGAAACTATTTTAGATTCTCTTGGTATAAAGTTGCGTGACACAAATCAAGAGTTTAGAAATTTTGAGACAGTCATTGATGAAGTAGCACATGGATGGGATAGTTATTCTTCTGTACAGCAGTCGGCAATTGCTAAAGCGTTTGCAGGAACAAGACAGCAAAACCGTTTTATTGCTTTGATGCAAGGCTATAATAAGACTCTTGAATTAACAGAAGTAGCAGCTAATTCAGCAGGAACAGCGTTAGATAAGTTCAATAATTCCTATATGAATTCTTTAGAAGCAAAAGAAAATACTTTGCAAGCTTCTTTTGAATCAATGGTAATGAATTCGGACTTTGATTCAATATACTCAGGAATATTAGATGCAACAACCGCACTTGTAGATTTTATTAATGAAACGAATGCTCTTAAAGGTATCTTCACTGGGTTAGCTTTGACAGGTGGAGTCAAAGCATTTTTATCATTAAAAACGGGAATTAATGAAGCATATATATCTCTAAATCAGTTTCAAAATGCTTTAAATATAGCAAAACAGACATCTATATCCACAAATGATTTTGATAAGCTTTTATTATTATCAAATAATCTTACACAGAGTCAAATGAAACTTCTCTTATCCTCTAAAAATCTATCAAGTGCACAGCGTGAACAGATGCTTGTTAATAGTGGACTTAGTATTGAGGAAGCAAAACTGCAATTAGAAACGTGGGGGCTAACTACCGCTAACAATGGACTTACGGTAGCAACTACTACTTTGAAAAATGCAGCTCTTGGATTATGGAATACACTTTTAGCAAATCCTTTTACCGTTATTATTGCCACAATTTCAGCAGCAACGATGGCTTATAATTCATATAAGCAAAAAGTTGAAGAAACGAGACAAGCAAATATTAAGGCATCGGATGGTGCTATTGATACAGCAAATGAATTGAAAAAACTTTATATAGAATATTCGAGATTAAATTCCATTCAGGACAAAACATCATCAGAGGAAGATGAGTATAGGGGTGTTATCGAGAATATAACGGTTGCTCTTGGTGAGAGAGCTGACGCTCTAAAAGGTTTATCTCAAGGGACAGAAGAATATACCAAAAAGCTTCAAGAATTAACGAAAGAAGAACTAAAAAATCAATATACATCTGCCGTTGTTGGAAGAAAGTCAGCAGAAGATACACTTAAAGATACTATCTGGAGTGATATTGGTGGTTCAACGGTTTCTGTTGATTCTAACTCACAAGGCAAAAAACTTTCCAATGATGCAACAAAAGCAGTAGAGATTGTTTCAGATGCGCTTAAAGAGTATGAAGCGATGAATAGAACTTGGGGAAATATATCTTGGGATATTAATTCAGACAACCCAGATGATGCCGTGGAGTATTACAATGCACTATTAAAGGCAAGAGAGAATTTAGTGGCTTCTTCAAAGGATAATGAAGCACTCCTTGATACACAGATTTATAACGATATTAATAATGCTATAAATGCTATGTCGGATGACTTGGATACGTATATCAGCAAAAGATATGAGGAGCTGAAACTTGATTATCTGGTACAGAATACAATTCCAACAACAGCAGAAGAGTATCAGAAAATGGAAAATGCCATTGCAGATGCTACGGGTGCAAATGAGGGGTTACAATCAGCATTTAAAGATTTGCTGGCAGAGGATTTTTCTGGATTATATGCTAAAATTCAGGAAGAATTAGAAAGTGAAAATATAGAACCAGATATAGAGATATTTTCTATTTCCAGTATTATAGACCAACTTGACACTCAACTAAAGCCGACTTTCGATTCCTTACAATCTGTATATCAGAAAATCTTTACAATTGAAGATGGAAAAGAAATATTTACTCTTGAAAATGTAGATCTCTCTATGTTTAAAGATATCCAATCATCTATTGAAGAGTTAAACAAAGCTGGTTTAAATATTGATGTATCCTCTTATGATGATTTTGTAAAAACTCTTACAGACTCCTCTTCTACTGTTGACGAGGTGAAGAGTACTTTTAATAATATTGCTACAACTGTGACAAGTTCGTTAAGTCCTAGCCTTTCTCAGGCAAGTGGAGAACAATACCTATTAATTCAGTCCCTGTTAGAATCTCTTGGTATCATGAATAGCGAAGAAGTAATGATATCTACACTTGGATATTCATATGCAGAATACGTAGCGGCGAAAGAAGAAGCTGCACAAGCGGGAAAAGATTTATCCAATTATACCGAGGAACAAATTTCTGGATTTGTACGGGAGCAACTTGCGGCTGACAATTGTGGAGAAGCACTGGCTCTCCTACAGTTAAAGAAATTACTTGTCAATTCTACCCAAATAAATGCTACTTCTGATATTCAACAAATCCTTGCGCTTGCTGATGCGGCTAATATTACTTCATCTTCTCTTGTTTCTTTAGCAAATGCAAAGGCTAGTTTTGATGCTGCCGTGGCTTCTGGCGATAAACAAGGAATGGCTCTGGCTGCGAGAGGTGTAAATGAAGCTGTACAAAATTCAAAGGATGAGTTATTAAATTATAAATTACCAGAGATAGATTTTAATGGTAATTCTGGTTCTAAAGCCGCTGGTAAAGCTGGCAAAGAAGCCGCAGATGAATACCTTGAAGCATTTGAGAAAGAACTTTCTAAACTAGATGATTTAAAAAATCGTGGAAAAATTACAGAAAAACAATATTTAGATGCGTTAAGGAAATTATATGTAAAATACTTTCGTCAAAAAGAAAAGTATATTGATGAAATGGCTAAGTACGAGAATCAATATTTACAGGGTATGAAATCCTTATATGAATCAGCTTTTTCGTATATAACTAAGCAAATCGACAAACGAATCAACTCTATTCAAAAAGAGCGCGATGCTCAAATCGAAAGTTTAGAAGCTCAAAAGAAAGCAGCCGAGGACTTTTATCAGAATCAGATAGATGAAATCGAAGAACAAATAGATGCTATTGACAAAGAAGTCGAAGCAAAACAAGATCTCATAGATGCTATTAATGATGCTGCCGATGCAAGGAAAAGAGAATTAGACCTTCAAAAAGCACAGTATGATTTAGAACGTATGCAGAATCAGAATACCAAACTTGTGTATAAAGATGGTCAAATGTCGTATGAAGCTGACACAACCGGTATTCGTGATGCTCGTGAAGAAGTCGAAGATGCAAAACGTGAAATAGAGATTGCTTCTATAGAAAAAGTCATAGATGGACTAGAGAAACAAAAGGATTTGTTGGAAGACCAACAGAAAGCACTTGAAAAAGCTTTGGACGCATCTAATGCTTATTGGGATTCAGAAATAGAAAAGAGCGAAAAACACTTTGATTCTATAATTAGTGGCTTGGAAGAAACCAAAAATAAATTCACGGAACTTGGTGAAATTTTTGAGAATGCACAGATGGAGGCTACTCTTCAAGAACTCGGTATTAATATGGAAGCCTTGCTTAGTGGCTCAACCGAAGAATTTGATAAGCTGAAAACTTCTTATATTGGTATTCTTGCGGATATAAGCAGAAACAATGATGGTGTACTTGAGCAGATGTCCAAGTTTTCAGGTGTCAGTGCTGAAACAGTAAGTTATCTTGACTCAACAAAAGGTGCATTTGAGAATCTTGGAGCTGCAACACTTGACCCTCTTTCTACGAGCGTAGAAGAAACCGCAACGGCAACCGAAGGACTTTCTACCTCTGCAAGTGAAGCTTCTACTGCTGTCGGAGAGATTGGAACGAATGCTTCTAATACTACCGCGAGTATCACACCTCTTAATGATGAATTACAGAAGTTAAAGGATTTAATTTCTGAACTGACAACACTATTCGATTCATTAGAATTCCCCACTCCGGGAGATGAAGGATACACTGAGAAATTAAATGCTATCGCTACAGCGTTTGAAAATATCGCAATAAAATGTAAAGAATTTGAACAGATAGACTTCTCTTCTATTATAGGGACTTCTGGAAGTGTATCAAGTGACACAGGCACTTCTTCTAGTGAGGGTGATGTAGGTAGTGGTTTCCAAGGATTATCTACTGCTATATCAGATTCCGTTGCTATAATTGAATCACAAATGACAAATCTTCAAACAGCACTTTCTATTGGTAACGAAGCTTTTGCTGAACAAATAGCCATTATTCAAGATGAATATATTCCTAAATGGGAGGAACTACAAACGAGGCTGTCTGAAATTATTGGAGTAGGTGGTGGAGAAAGTGGTTCTAAGGAAGGCAAAACCAAGAAAAAGGGTGGAAGTGATTCCGAAGGTGGCTCTGGTAGTATTGTTGATATCATGCAAACTGGTGGAGATGAAGTTGCAGCCAAGTTAGAAGACCCTTGGTTAAAATCATTCAATGAATTTGCTACCGGAGAGAACTCCATTCAGAGTATCGCTAATCTCATTAAAGATATTGTAACTGAAATGGCAACTACTATCCAAGCACAATGCGCAGCCGCCGCCGAAGCTATTAGGAAATTGGCAAATGAAGCCCTAAATTCATCTTCAATCCTTAGTATTGATACTGGTGGTCATGGAGGAGGAGGTAGTTCAAGATCTCCCAATACCCGTGATTATCAAGGTACAGTTGGTAGTGCTTTTGCAAGTGGAACTTCTGAATATGTTAATCTCAATAACATACCTAATTCACCAATAACTGGATATAAGGGGTTGCCTAGGGATGAAAAGAATGCTCTCCGTTCTGAATACGGACAGCCTGAGTTAACTGTTTATCCTAACGGAACTACTGAATTAACTACCGAGCCAGTTATGAGTGATTTACCCAAAGGCACTGTTGTCTTTAATGAAGAACAGACGAAAAGAATCATGAGCAATGAAGGGGAAATACTTGGAAATGCTTACGCAAATGGAGTAATTAATTCAAAGTATGTACCCGTGGCATGGAACAGAGATCAGATAGATATTCAAAAAAGGTTTTTACGACTAACTGATATGGGCGTTGATATGTTTAGCGTTCCTTCAAAGGCTATGTTAGAAGCTTCTGAATCAATGAATGATATGGTTAAAAGTATGAAGACTCACGAACAGGCAATTATAAATCATAATCAATTCAATATCACTCTTCCAAATGTAACAAATGAAAGTAAGGCATTAGACTTACTAAATGAATTGCAGAGATTGCCTTTGGATGCAAAACAACATGTCTTAAGAAAGTAAGAAAGGAAACCCACACTCTGAAATATGGGTGTGGGTTAGATGTGTAAATAATGAATGATAAAATTTCTTTTTACGAAAAATATAAATGGCTTCCATCAATTATATCAACTATTTCCTTGTGTATTTCTATTATTGTCATAATATTAAGGCTACTATAGATGCAGCAAGAGCACAAATGGATATAGAAACAGGTATCCAAAACTGAATCCAATGGTTTCGTTTAATAACTTTTGATTCTTTTTTGTTACTAAAATAATGTAAGCAAGGTGAAAGTAATTGAACAGTCCAGTATCGGCTAAAATCATCGCTTGGTGATTTGTCTTTAATAGTTAGATAATAATCAGCGTTTAAAATATAAATGTTTGTTATTATTTCTTTTATGGACATACCTATTTTTGACACATCAGATTTATCTATACAAACAGTCGATTCCTTATTTTGTTTGATTTTTAATTCATCAAGTAAGAACGAAATTAATTTTTCTTTTTGTTCAATTTCTATTTTTTCTTGTTTGGATTTCATATTTTTCCCCTTTGTACGATATTTTATATGGTATATTTTACCACTGTTTATTATTAAATAAAAGTGAGAACGTTTATTCTAAAAACAAGAACTTAAACCCAAAGAGCAAGAGAATTAATCTCCTGCTCTTTTTCTATGCAATAAATTAAATAGAGGAAACAAGAAATGCGTAATTTAAATGATGTTATGCTAGATAGCATTGAAATAATAATCAGCAAACGATTAGAAAAATTAATTAACAATGATCGACAAGGAGTCGTTACAGAAATAACTACTGACAGACTCGGAAAGAAAAAATATACCGTATTGATTAATGGAAGTGGATATAAGGTAACAGATGGTGTAAATTTGAATCCGATTATAGGCACAAAGGTATGGGTTCATCTGCCTAATGGAAACTGGGAGGGTGCTTATATTTGCGCTGTTATATAATCACTTAAGGAATCATAGAATATTGATTAATGATATAGCAAGGGTTAGTTGGATTTCTGACCCTTGTTTTAATATAGATTTTGGAGGTATTACTATAAAAACAGAAGTAATAGAAAAACGGGCATTATTGGATATTAAAGAATTTTGTGAATACTTGGGAATCGGTCAGACCAAGGCGAGAGAATTATTGGGGAATCCTATAAACGGATTTACTATTAGAATAGGAAATAGATTATATGCTCATAAAGGAAGATTGGATACATGGCTGCTACATCAGATTATGTAGCTTTGCTAATTGAAAATAGGTAATAAATGTGATAAAATTGGCATTGAATGTTCAAACGAAGATTCTTTTCCCGATTTTGCACAGGAAGGAGGAACTGGTGGGAAAATCACTTAAAGGGAAAGAATTAGGTAAAGGTATCTCACAACGAAAAAATGGCTTATATCAAGCTAGGTTTGTTAACAGATTTGGCAAAAGACAGACCATATATGCCAAGACTTATAATGAAATAAATCAAAAGTTGCGTACTGAGCAATACGAGGACGAAAAACAGGTTAATGTCATTAAAAAAGATATTACGCTTGATGAATGGTATGATATATGGCAAAACACTTGTAAGAAGAATTGTAGAAATTCGACAAAAGAATCATACGCAATCCATTACAGACGTATCAAGTCCGATTTAGGATGGAGAAAATTAAAGGCTCTTAATTTGGTAACTATGCAGGATGCAATAAATCAATTGGACTCTGATAATGAGCGTAGTAATTCGAAGAAAATATTAGTTGATTTACTTAATAAGGCTTTAGATAGCGATTTGATTACTAAGAATGTCGCAAAGCAAATTAATACAATTGTTTCGAAAGAAGATAAAAAGGAAAGAAGAGTATTAACAATAAGTGAAACAGAGAAGTTTTTGAAAATGGCAGAAGAAAAGTATTACTACAATCTGTTTGTATTAGCTCTTGAAACTGGTATGCGCGTTGGTGAACTATGTGGTCTTCAATGGTCTGATGTTGATTTAAATAAAAAAGTTATCCATGTACAACATACACTTTGTTACTTTAGCAAAGATGGAAAGTACATATTTGAGATGCATGATACTAAAACTAATAATGGAAAAAGACTTATTCCATTGACCTCTAGAGCTATTAAGATTTTAAGGAAACAGAAAATACAAAAGCAAGAGATTGTCTTCAGAGGAAAAGTCGCACTAGAAGGATATGAAGATCTTGTGTTTGTTACGAAGAACAATCAACCTACGCAACAATTTTTAGTACAAGAATGCATGGGTTTGATTATAAAAAGTATTCAGAAAAAAGATGCTAGTTTTAAGCGTTTTACGCCTCATACCTTTAGGCATACTTTCGCAACACGCGCTATTGAAAATGGGATGCAACCTAAAACACTTCAACATCTACTAGGACATGGTACACTTCAAATGACAATGGATTTATATGTTCATACGACAGAAGACACTCTGTTCGAAGAAATGAAGAAGATGGAGCAAAAGAGAGCCTAGACACAAAATGGTGTAAAAATGGTGTAGTAGCGCAATTTTAAATAAGACGAAGGGCTTGAAAGCCTGTAATTACAGGAGGTTTTAAAAAGATGGAAAGCTACAAGCAGGAATTTATTGAATTTATGGTGGACAGCCAGGTACTTAAGTTCGGAGAATTTACTTTGAAAAGCGGACGTAAATCTCCGTTTTTTATGAATGCAGGGGGGTATGTGACCGGCACTCAGCTTAGAAAGCTGGGTGAATATTATGCCAAAGCGATTCATGATAATTATGGATTGGACTTCGATGTGCTGTTCGGACCGGCATATAAAGGGATTCCCTTAAGCGTGGCAACGACGATGGCAATCAGCGAACTTTATGGTAAGGATGTCAGATATTGTTCCAACAGAAAGGAAGAAAAGGACCACGGGGATACAGGAATCCTTCTTGGAAGTAAGTTAAAAGATGGTGATAAAGTTGTAATTATCGAAGATGTTACCACTTCCGGAAAGTCGATTGAAGAAACTTTTCCCATTCTAAAGAAGCAGGCTAATGTGGAAGTGAAAGGGCTTATTGTTTCCTTAAACCGCATGGAAAAAGGACAGGGGGAGAAGGGTGCACTCTCCGAAATAAAAGATAAATATGGTTTCCCTGCAAGCGCGATTGTGACTATGGATGAAGTAGTGGAATATTTGTATAATAAACCGTATCATGGTACAATCTATATTGATGATGCATGCAAAGAAGCTATCGATACATATTATGCAACATATGGGGCGAAGTAGAAAGGGGTATTATATTATGGAAGAGAGAATTTATAAAATTATGGGCGGTTCAGGGGCCCTCAATATTGTAATCGGTGTCGTATCACTTGTGGCAGGGATTACCGGAGGAGTTCTTCTTATTATAAGCGGCGCGAAGCTGTTATCTGGCAAATCGAAAATATTATTTTAAATGCACGGGCATTCCGAAAAGGATGCCCTTTTAGAGGTTGATTATGAACCGTAGGAATTATCGGGCAAGAAGAAAAAACGGATATATTTTCACGTCGAAGAGGCATACAGATAAGGGGATTATGTCGGTGGTTCTCGGTGTGATTTCCATCATTTCGGTGGCGGCAGCTATTTACTTATCTTATAGAAATAATGGGGAAGCGGCTCCACAATATGGAGCGGCGGTTTTCTTGGTGACAATTTTTTCTCTGGCAGGGCTGGTCCTTGGTATCCTTTCACGGATGGAGAAGGACAGGTATTATCTGTTCTCTTATTTGGGGATCGGATGCAATATTTTGGTATTGGCTCTCATCAGTATTATTTTATATGCAGGAGCGTACATAATGTAAGAGATTTTCACACTTGAGATTATTTCGCTTGCAAATATTGTGCCTGCACCTAAGTCTGCAGGTCATGAGAAGGGTATGGTTATTGGAATGAATGAGAATTTATTAGAAAGATATGAACTTTCCCTGGAACGAATTAGGGAAGTAAGACAAGAACAGTGTCTGGATGGGAATTATAGGACATACTTTGAACGAACGGCCGCATTTTTACTGGAAATGGCGGATACTTATGAATATGTGAAAAGCGGAAAAATGAAGCAGGCATCTATGGAAGAATTGCAGGCACATAATAAGAAACTGTATGAAGATGTGCTGCCGGAGAATTACGGGACGAGTTATGCGAACCCGGCTTATGCGGTAAAGGAGCTGGGCGAAGAATATGGGCAGCTTTTGTCTTTTTTATATGCGGAGCTTAGGGGCTTAATCGTATTTGCTTATGAGCAGGATCTTATCGAGATGTTGATTCGTATGGAATTATTTCTGGAAATCTACCAGACATTCAGCTGTGCATGGGAAGAGGAGAAAAGACTGCCGGTTTATGAGGAAATCAGGCAGATTATCTATTGGTTCATCAGCGACTATTCGGAGCCGGAAGCGGAGAAGAGACTGGCAGACCAGCTTTGCTCGAATCGGGATTTCGCTTTACGTATTATTATGGAAAGCGATTTGGAAGATTTGCGTTATCTGTACTATTTCGGAGAATATATTACGGATAGTGAACTTAAGACGGCGAAGCATTTGAATGAAATGTCAGCGGAAGAAATAAAACTGATGGCGGATACTTATACGGAAGGGTATCGTATCGGTTTTGAAGTGGGCGGTAAAGACATTACTAAGAAAAAGACAGTGAATATACGCTATGCCTTGGGTTTTGAGCGTATGATCAGAGAATCGGTGCGCGGCTTTGAGAAAATAGGAATGCAATCTGTGATTTACCGCGCCGGAGTCAGTGCCTTCCACAATAAAGGAGTGAACCGAATCGGCTATTTCGGCACAAGTGCGAACAAACAGTATGATTATGATCATAAGGATGATCAGGCATTGTATCTCGATAAACAGTTTGTGAACCGTAAGCTGGAGGTATTGAAGAAGGCTTATGAGAATCTGAAAGAGGAGGCTGGTGCACATGGAGGTCCTGCGGTCGTTGAAATTTTCGGGGAGACACCGTTTGTACCCGAGACAAAAGCAGAAGCTTTGCGCCTTTCTGAGAAACAGCAGAAGCTGGTGGTGGAATATATGTCGGCAGCAGGAGAATTGCAGAACGAATATATTAAGGGAGATGAAAGAAGTTTTACGATCATAGCTTTTCCGGTACCTCCTATCGGTGACCAATACGAGGAAATTTTCGATGAAATCGTGAAAATCAATACTTTAGATTATAAACTTTATCAGACGATACAGCAGACTATTATCGATACGCTGGATAAAGCAAAATATGTGCAGATTAAAGGGATGGGAGAGAATCGAACAGACCTAAAGGTGATGCTGCATGAATTAGAAAATCCCCAGAAGGAGACTAATTTTGAAAACTGCGTGGCAGATGTAAATATTCCGGTAGGAGAAGTATTCACCTCCCCGGTACTCACAGGCACAACCGGTATTTTACATGTAAGCAGAGTGTTTTTAGGAGAGCTGGAATATAAAGATCTGGAGATCATTTTTACCGACGGTATGATAACGAGCTATCGTTGCGCGAACTTCGAACGGGAAGAGGAGAACCGGAAATATATTAAGGAGAATGTCCTCTTCCATCATGACACACTTCCTCTCGGTGAGTTTGCCATAGGGACGAATACCGTAGCTTATATAGCGGCGAAGAAATATGGAATTGCAGATAAACTGCCGATTCTTATCGCTGAGAAAATGGGACCTCATTTCGCAGTAGGCGATACGTGTTATTCTCATGAAGAGGACAGCATGACATATAATCCCGATGGAAAAGCGATTATTGCCAGAGATAACGAAGTATCTGTGCTTCGAAAGAACGACAGCAGAAAGGCTTATTTTAACTGTCATACGGATATTACGATCCCTTATGATGAATTGGGAGAATTATCGGCAGTGACTGCAGAGGGGGAGATACTTCCTATTATAGAAAAAGGGCGATTTGTTCTGGATGGCTGTGAAGAGTTGAATAGACCTTTCCTTTCATAATTAATATGATTGCAATCATTTAAGAAGTTTAGTAAACTAAGAATACATGAAAAGAGCAAAGGAGAAAAGGTAATGGCGAAAGTTGGAATTGTTATGGGAAGTGATTCGGATATGTCGGTAATGGCTAAGGCGGCTGATATTCTGGAGGAACTTGGAATTTCTTATGAAATGAGAATTATTTCGGCTCACAGAGAGCCTGATGTATTTTTTGAATATGCAAAGAGTGCGGAAGAGAAAGGATTTAAGGTAATTATTGCAGGTGCCGGAATGGCAGCTCACCTACCCGGGATGTGCGCAGCGATTTTCCCGATGCCCGTTATCGGTATTCCGATGCATACCACGTCTCTTGGAGGAAATGACTCCCTTTATTCGATCGTACAGATGCCTTCCGGTATTCCGGTAGCTACGGTGGCAATTAACGGTGGAGCTAACGCGGGTCTTCTTGCGGCAAAGATTCTTGCCACATCGGATGAAGAACTTTTAGCGAAGCTGAAAGCGTATGGCACATCGCTTGGAGAAGCGGTACAGGCGAAGGATGCGAAGCTTCAGGAAGTGGGATACAAAAACTATAAGTAAACTGTGAGGGTACTGAGCAGTTATAACAAAATTAAATAGGGTGAACAGTGGAGGAGATATGATGGATTACAAGAACGCCGGTGTAGATATTGAGGCAGGCTATCAGTCAGTGGAATTAATGAAAAAATATGTGAAGGAAACGATGAGACCGGAGGTACTTGGCGGACTTGGTGGATTCTCGGGAGCTTTTTCTCTCGCAGCCATTAAGGATATGGAGAAACCTACACTCGTATCGGGAACGGACGGGGTAGGAACGAAGCTGAAGCTGGCTTTCTTGCTCGATAAGCATGATACAGTAGGGATTGATTGTGTAGCTATGTGTGTGAATGATATTGCTTGTGCCGGAGGTGAACCTTTATTTTTCCTCGACTACATTGCCTGTGGTAAGAATTATCCTGAGAAGATAGCTACTATTGTAAAGGGAGTGGCGGAAGGTTGTCTGCAGTCGGGTGCCGCATTGATCGGCGGAGAGACTGCCGAGATGCCTGGATTTTATCCGGAAGATGAATATGATCTTGCAGGATTTGCCGTAGGTGTGGTAGATGAGAAGGATCTGATTACAGGAGCGAATATAAAGCCCGGAGACGTACTTGTAGGAATTGCTTCCTCAGGAGTTCACAGCAATGGTTTTTCTCTTGTAAGAAAAGTATTTGAGATGACATCTGACAATCTGAACACCCATTATGATATACTTGGAACAACCCTTGGAGAAGCATTGATTGTTCCTACGAAAATATATGTGAATGCTTTAAAAGCAGTAAAAAATGCAGGCGTTGCAATAAAGGGATGCAGCCATATTACAGGCGGCGGTTTCTATGAGAATATTCCGAGAATGCTGCCGGAAAATGTTATGGCAGTGATAAAGAAAGATAGTTATGAACTCCCTTCTATTTTCAAACTCTTAAAGGAAACAGGGGATTTGGAAGAGAAGATGATGTACAACACCTTCAATATGGGACTCGGTATGATCTTAGCAGTAAAGGAAAGTCAGGCACAAGCAGCAGTAGATGCTCTGCTTGCAGAGGGTGAGAAAGCTTATATCATCGGACATGTGGAAACTGCAACAGCAGAGGGAGAAAAAGGAGTGACCATATGTTAAGGATTGTCGCATGCGTTTCCGGTGGGGGAACAAATTTACAGGCAATCATTGACGGAGTAAAGAATAAGACAATTACGGATGTTGAAATTGTCCGGGTTATCAGTAATAATAAAAATGCTTACGCGTTAGAACGGGCAAGGCAAAACAGTATAGACGCCGTTTGTGTATCGCCGAAAGATTATGAGGACAGGAATAGCTTTAATGAAGCCTTATTACATACGATAGAAGAAGCGACGCCGGATTTGATAGTACTTGCAGGCTTTTTGGTGGTGCTTCCGGAGGCTATGATAAAAGCCTACGCGAATAGAATCATTAATGTGCATCCTTCTTTGATTCCGGCCTTTTGCGGAACGGGATATTATGGTCTTAAGGTGCATGAAGGTGTACTCTCCCGTGGGGTTAAGATAACAGGAGCTACCGTACATTTTGTGGATGAGGGAACGGATACCGGTCCGATTATCTTACAAAAGGCAGTATCCGTAGAGGATGATGATACGGCCGCAAGCCTACAAAAACGTGTAATGGAAGAAGCGGAATGGGTGATTCTGCCGGAAGCGATCAGAATGATTGCACAGGGGAAAATAAAGATAAAAGAAGGCAAATGCAGGAGGATAGAAGGATGAAGGTACTCGTTGTCGGCGGCGGCGGAAGAGAACATGCGATAGTAGCGAGCGTAGCAAAAAGCCAGAAGGTGGAGAAGATTTATTGTGCACCGGGAAATGCCGGCATCGGACAGATTGCGCAGTGTGTTCCGATAGGAGCGATGGAGTTCGATCGTATTGCTGCTTTTGCGAAAGAGGAAGCGATTGATTTAACTATTGTCGGTATGGATGACCCTTTGGTGGGAGGACTTGTGGATGTCTTGGAAGCGGCAGGAATACGTGCCTTCGGTCCGAAGAAAAATGCGGCAATTCTGGAAGGAAGTAAGGCTTTTTCCAAAGTTTTAATGAAAAAATACGGTATTCCAACAGCTGCATATGAGAACTTTGATGATGCTAAGGAGGCTGTTTCTTACTTAGAACAGTTGAAAGAAGAGGATTTTCCTATCGTGCTTAAGGCGGATGGACTCGCTCTTGGAAAAGGAGTTTTGATCTGTCAGACGCTGGAAGAAGCGAAGGAAGGCGTTACAGCGATTATGTTGGATAAGCAATTCGGCTGTGCAGGCAATCGGTTAGTAATTGAAGAGTTCATGGTAGGAAGAGAGGTTTCAGTTCTTTCTTTTGTAGATGGAAAGACAGTAAAGACTATGACCTCCGCCCAAGATCATAAACGGGCGATGGATGGAGACCAAGGATTGAATACGGGTGGAATGGGCACTTTCTCTCCCAGTCCCTTTTATACAAAGGAAGTAGAGGACTTCTGTAACCGTTACGTCTATCAGGCAACGGTAGATGCTATGGCAGGGGAAGGCAGGGAGTTCAAAGGAATTATCTTCTTCGGGCTGATGTTGACACAAAAAGGTCCGAGGGTATTGGAATATAATGCCAGATTCGGAGATCCGGAGGCTCAAGTCGTGCTTCCGAGAATGAAAAATGATATTATTGAAGTGATGGAGGCTTGCATTGATGGCAGGCTGGACGAAATAGATTTGCAATTCGAAGATAATGCAGCAGTATGTGTTGTTCTGGCATCTGATGGGTATCCTGTGAAATATGAGAAAGGATACGTGATACGCGGTCTCGAGAACTTTGAAGGAAAAGAAGGATATTATTGTTTCCATGCGGGTACAAAACTTACGGATGAAGGAATTGTAACGGATGGAGGAAGAGTTCTTGGAGTTACAGCAAAGGGAGGAGATCTTAAGGAAGCGAGAGAGAACGCCTATAAAGCAACGGAATGGGTGCTTTTTGATAATAAATATATGCGCCATGATATTGGGAAAGCGATAGATGAAATATCATAAAATGAGGTGTCGTACATGAAAGATAAAAAAATTGCTGTGAGAGGGGTATTGGGTGACGGTGATTATAATCGGCCGTACAAATGTAATGCATGCGGCGGAATTATGATTTTTAAAGGGGTAGGGGAGTACGAATGTGAGGATTGCCGTGATATTGATTTTGATGATTATGGGAAGGCCCGCAGCTATATCGAGAGAAATCCCGGATCTACACAGGCACAGATTACTGAGGGAACGGGAGTAAGTGCAAAGTCCATACGACAGATGTTAAAAGAATCCCGGCTGGAAATCGCATCGGATTCCAGAACTTTTTTAAAATGTGATATCTGTGGTATTAATATTCGGCATGGCAGTCTCTGTGATAAATGTGAAGTGGCTTATCACAGAAATAAAGAGGAACAGGAGCGCGCAGCACGCGCCATATCAGGTTATGGAATGGATACTAAGCCTCGGGAAAGTGGCGAGATGCGTTACATTAATCGATAAGTAAATGAAGGGACCCGTACGGGGAGGAACACGGATGAAGAAAATTATTTCAGGTAAATTATTGACCGCAGCGGCATGTGCGCTGTTTTCCATGGCTATTTTTGTTTGTACGCCTATAGTGAGTCAGGCGTATACGCAGACGACTGGTATTGTCTCGGCGGACGCGGCAAAAGTAAGGAAGGAACCGACAACTTCAAGTGATGTAGTAGTAGGACTGTTAAAGGGCAGTACTGTGACGGTTACGGATGAGGTTACAGACAGTGCAGGAATGGTCTGGTATAAGGTGACAGCGGACAATAGTACCGGATATATACGTTCAGATCTGCTGATTAAAGCGACATCATCTACCGGAGCTACGACCAACAATAATTCATCGTCTACAACAGGTAATACGGCGAATAATACAAACAATAATAATGAGACAGAGCAGAAGCCGGCGGCTACTACAGCGACTCCTATTGCGGAAACAAAGGCTTATATCAATTATGAAAGTGTAAGAGTCAGAGAGGGTGCTTCCACCAACCATGAAATTGTCGGATCGGCTGCCAAAAATACGGGAGTTACTATTACCGGGGAGGCGAAAGCTAATGATGGTAAGAAGTGGTATCAAATAAAATACACGACCTCAGCAGGAAGAGAAGTGGTTGGTTTTGTTCGGGCAGATTTAGTAACGGTGGGGGAACCGCCGGCAGCTACGCCGACGCCTACAGATACTTCTGCTGACGAACCGACAGAAACAGAAGGCAGCGGAGAGGAAGCAGAACCGGAAGAAACAGGAGAAGTGCCGGAGGAAGAAGTAGAACAGCCGGTGGAGCCGGAAGAAGAAATAAAGCCTGACTATGAGATGGTGTACACCCAGAATAACGAAGGAGAAAATGAATGGTATCTGTATGACAATATTAACGGAACACGCCAGACTCTGACAGGACTTATGCAGGCGGCGGAGGCAGGAGCTGCTCAGGAAGAAACTGAAGGTGACCAGCTTGCCATACAGAAAATCGTAATTATTGTCTTGGCAGTAGTAACCGTTATTCTCGCAATAGCAGTCACCTTATTGTTGTTCAAAATCCGAGATTTCTATGAAGAGGAAGAGTATGAAGATGAGGAGGATGAAGACGAAGATGAGGACGATGAAGACGAAGACGAGGATGATGACGATGAGGAAGAGGATGAGCCGATAAGAAAAAGAAGCAGTATCAGGGCGGTGAAACCTTCCAAATCAGCAAAAGCGGATGTTCCATCCGGAAGTAGAGCAACACCTGATGAAAAGATTCCAGTCTTTAAATCTCAGGGAGTTGATGATGATCAAGTACAGGAAGCCCCTCAAGTGAGGAAGAAGGCGAAGAATTTCCTGATCGATGATGATGAATTTGAATTTGAATTTTTGAATATGGATGATAGAGACTAAAGTATCGGGGGATATGGGCGAGTGCCTGTATGCCCCGTTTATTTTATTCTTTACTCCTATATTGACATAATGTTTTAAGTGTTATAATATTTCTATAACAGTTTAAAAAGCATGGGAAAGGTATCATCGATATGATAATAGAGATAGACTTTAATAGTGACGAGGCGCTTTATTTGCAGCTTCGCAATCAGATTATTATAGGGATCGCCACATCCCGGATAAGAGAAGGGGAGGAACTTCCTTCCGTCAGGCAGCTTGCGGATGATATTGGCATTAACATGCATACGGTGAATAAAGCATATACTGTTCTTAAACAGGAAGGTTTTGTGAAGGTGGACAGGCGGCGCGGTGCAGTAATCGCGATCGATGTGGATAAGATGGAAGCATTGGGAGAGCTGAAGAGAGATCTGAAGGTAATACTTGCAAGAAGTAGATGTAAGAATATTTCCAGAGAAGAAGTGCATGCTCTTATTGATGAAGTATATGAAGATTATGGAGGAAATAATTGATGCAGTCACAATTTACGGATAAAGCAAAGACCGCTCTTTCTCTGGCGGAAAAGGCGGCCGCGAATTTAAAACAAGGATATGTGGGAACAGAACATATTTTAATGGGCCTTTTAAGAGAGAAGACAGGAGTTGCATCGAAGATTCTTACGGAGAACGGTGTGGAGGAGATACAGCTGCTTGAGATGGTGAAGGATTTGATCGCACCGGAGACGGGCGTTTCTTTAAAGGAGAGGGATGGTTATTCCCCTCGTGCCCTTAAGGTATTAGAGGAAGCACACAGGCAAGCGGAACGATTTGGACTGGATAAAACAGGAACAGAGCATATTTTACTGGCCCTTATTAAAGAGGGAGAAAATGTAGCGGTACGTCTGCTGAATACACTTGGGATATCTTTGCAAAAGGTGTATGTAGACGCCCTGATCGCTATCGGAGCGGATGGATCGCTCTATAAAGAAGATTTAGCGAGAAAGCAAAATGGTAAGAAAAAGGGAACCGCTTCCGTTCTGGAACAGTACAGCAGAGACTTGACTGCACTTGCCAAAAAGGGAGAGTTAGATCCTGTTATTGGCCGTGAAGAAGAAATAGGAAGAGTGATTCAGATATTGAGCAGGCGTATGAAGAATAATCCGTGCTTGATCGGAGAACCGGGGGTTGGCAAGACAGCAGTGGTAGAAGGGCTTGCTCTTCGTATCGTATCCGGCGAGGTGCCTTTCACTGTACAGAATAAGAGGGTGCTTACCTTGGATTTATCGGGAATGGTTGCAGGCAGTAAATATCGCGGTGAATTCGAAGAACGCATTAAGAAGGTAATTAAAGAAGTAATTGAAGATGGGAATGTTATTCTCTTTTTGGATGAAATGCATACGATTATCGGTGCCGGAGGTGCAGAAGGAGCGATCGATGCTTCGAATATCTTAAAGCCTTCTCTGGCGAGAGGTGAGATTCAGCTAATCGGAGCGACAACGATTGCGGAGTATCGCAAATATGTAGAGAAAGATGCGGCTCTGGAGAGAAGATTCCAGCCGGTGAATGTAGAGGAACCCACAGAGGAGGAAGCGATAGCTATTCTGAAGGGGATTGTAGGGAAATATACGGATCATCATAAGGTGACGATTCTGGAAGAAGCGGTAGAAGCCGCAGTACAACTTTCTTCCAGATATATTAATGACAGGAATCTGCCGGATAAGGCGATTGACCTGATCGATGAGGCTGCTGCTGCCGTGCGGCTTAAGACGATGCATATGCCGGATAAGATGAAGGAGTTGGCGGAACAAATTGCTAAGCTGGATGTGCAGATTGAACGTTCGGTACGGGTAGAAGCCTTTAGCCAAGCAGGAGAATTAAAGCGAAATCAGGATTTACTTATAAAGAAATATGAGAGAATAAAACGCAGATTCGATTCCGACCAGGAATCACGCAAGTATGTGGTAGGAGAGAACGAAATTGCGGAAGTTGTCTCCATGTGGACGAAGATTCCGGTAAAGAAGTTGGCTGAAAAAGAGAGTGAGCGGTTGCTTAAGCTGGAAACTATTCTGCATAAGCGTGTAATCGGGCAGGAAGAAGCGGTATCTGCGGTAGCAAAGGCGATGCGCAGAGGACGTGTGGGCTTACAGGATCCCAATAGGCCCATTGGATCATTCCTTTTCCTGGGGCCTACCGGTGTAGGTAAGACAGAGCTTAGTAAAGCACTTGCAGAAGCCATGTTCGGATCGGAGAACTCGTTGATTCGTGTGGATATGTCTGAGTATATGGAAGGTCATTCCGTATCCAAGATGATAGGATCCCCTCCGGGATATGTAGGATTCGATGAAGGAGGGCAGCTCAGTGAAAAGGTGAGAAGAAATCCTTATTCGGTAGTCTTATTCGATGAAATTGAAAAGGCTCATCCTGATGTGTTCAATATTCTTCTGCAAGTACTCGATGATGGCCATATTACAGATGCCAAGGGACGTAAAGTAAGCTTTAAAAATACAATACTTATTATGACATCCAATGCGGGTGCTCAGAGGATTATCGATCCGAAGAATCTGGGATTTGCATCGCAGACCGACGAGAAGCAGAACTATGAAAAGATGAAATCCGGAGTAATGGAAGAAGTGAAGAGATTGTTCAAGCCGGAATTCATCAATCGAATTGATGAGATAATGGTGTTCCATCCTCTGAATAAAGATAATATGACACAGATTATAACCCTCTTATCCGCTAATTTAAGGAACCGTTGTAAAAGTCAGATGAATATTAACCTGACGATTGCTCCGGCGCTCAAAGAGCATATTGTAGATAAATATTCCGATTATAAAATGGGAGCGAGACCGCTGAAAAGAGCGATTCAGACAGTAATTGAAGATGCTCTTGCCGAGGAAATCCTGGCAGGAAAAATAAAATCAGGAGATAGCGTAACTGCCGGCATCAAAGAGGGAAAGGTTACATTTCGCGTGAAAAAAGAAGTGTGATTCGGATTTTATAGTAGATTAAATAATAAAAATATATTATACTATTAATATGAATAGGATACTGAAAGAGGTGTCATATTATGCGAAGGAAACTTAGGAGGACGTAAGAGATGGCAGTGGTGGAAGAATTACTTCGTACACAGGGCGAAGACGCAATCAGTTTTGGCAACCACAAACTGGAAGAGAAAGCGAAGCTTG
The DNA here is from genome assembly GCF_030863805.1 of Kineothrix sp. MB12-C1. NCBI lineage: Bacteria > Bacillati > Bacillota > Clostridia > Lachnospirales > Lachnospiraceae > Kineothrix > Kineothrix sp. MB12-C1. The sequence continues at coordinate 526,956 of NZ_CP132957.1, read as the reverse complement.
AGGATTTTGAATACGGCGGCGACCTGTTGAAGGTTAAGACCTACAAGACGATGACAAAGCTTGAAAAAAACGGAATGTTCGTATACGAATCGGTACCAGGAACGAGCGTCACCAATTTTAAAGAGACACAAGACGGCATCGTTTTCGATGTGGAAGGCGATGAGGATGCACAGATTACTGTAGGCCTCCAAGATGAAACGGAATACGAAATTTTTATCGATGGAGAGAGTATCGGTAAGATGAGTACGAACTTGGGAGGTAAGCTGAACTTAAGCGTGGAGCTTGCCAGCGCAGGGGAAGTCAATGTCCGAATCATAAAATAAAGACAATAAAAATAGAAGAAGCAAAAGGCGGGACGGTCATATTAAGAAAGTCCCGCTTTTTGTTGAAATTGAGTATATTATGTTAGGTAACGTTTAAGAGACATATGGAGGAAGCAAATGGCAAAGAGCAAAAGCACAATGGTATTTTTCTGCCAGGATTGTGGTCATGAATCGTCGAAATGGATGGGACAATGTCCCGGATGCAAGGCATGGAATACTTTTGTAGAGGAAAGGGTAAATATAGGTACTAAAGGACTTAGCAGTACGGTGAAATCAGGGAACTCTATAGCCAGAAGGGCGGAGCCTTCGAAGTTATCTGAGGTTTCCATGGGGAGCGAAGAGAGAACAAGTACCCGGATGGAAGAACTCGATCGAGTGCTGGGGGGAGGAATTGTTCCCGGTTCCTTAACATTAGTGGGAGGCGATCCGGGAATCGGTAAATCGACACTTTTGCTTCAAGTTTGTCAGAAGCTGGCAGGGGCAGGTCATAAGGTATTATATCTTTCCGGTGAGGAGTCTCTAAGACAGATTAAGATACGCGCTAATCGAATCGGAGAGTTTAACGATAATCTTTTGCTCTTATGTGAAACGAATCTATCTGTTATCGAAGAGACTTTGAAGGAAATAAAGCCGGATATCGCGGTAATTGACTCTATCCAAACGATGTATAGCGAGGAGGTATCGGCAGCGCCCGGCAGCGTATCCCAGGTGAGAGAATCAACGAATCTCTTCTTGCAGCTCGCGAAGGGAATGAATATCTCTATTTTTCTCGTAGGTCATGTAACAAAAGAAGGGACAGTGGCAGGACCGAGGGTATTGGAGCATATGGTGGATACGGTGCTTTATTTCGAAGGAGACAGGCACGCTTCTTACCGTATATTACGCGGTGTGAAGAATCGATTTGGATCGACGAATGAAATCGGCGTTTTCGAGATGAGGGGAGAAGGATTGATCGAGGTGAAGAATCCTTCGGAGTTTATGTTGAATGGAAGACCGGAGGAGGCAAGCGGATCGGTAGTTACTTGCTCTATGGAAGGAAGCCGCCCTATTCTGTTGGAGATACAGGCACTTGTATGCGGCAGTAATTTCGGTATTCCCAGGCGTCAGGCAATCGGTACCGATTTCAATCGGGTGAATCTTCTGATGGCAGTGCTGGAAAAGAGAGTCGGCTTACAGATGTCAGGCTGCGATGCTTATGTGAACCTTGCCGGAGGTATCCGCATGGCAGAGCCAGCTATCGATTTGGGAATCGTAATGGCCATCGTTTCGAGCTTCAAGAACCGTGCCATCGATGATAAGATAATCGCTTTCGGAGAAGTAGGATTAAGTGGTGAGGTACGTGCTGTCAGCATGGCACAGCAGAGGGTGCAGGAAGCGGGGAAACTTGGATTTACCACCTGTATTCTGCCTGCAGTCTGCTTAGAGAGTCTGAAAGGAATGGAAAAGGGAATGAAACTAATCGGGGTCAGATCGGTACGTGATGCCATTGACCTCATATAGGGAGAAAGAGGAAATGAAGAAGCTATTCATCTATCTGAAAGATTATAAAAGGGAGACAGTATTGGCACCGCTTTTCAAGATGCTGGAAGCCTCCTTTGAGCTGTTAATACCCCTCGTGATGGCAACGATTATCGATATAGGAATTATAAGAGGAGAAAAGGGCTATATCCTTCGTATGGGGCTTATTATAACCGGACTTGGCGTGGTCGGGTTAATTTGTTCCATTACCGCACAGTATTATTCAGCGAAGGCCGCTGTCGGATTCTCGGCTACATTGAAGAGGGATTTGTTTCGTCATATTCAGAAACTATCATTTACTGAAATGGATGAAATCGGAACTTCTACACTGATTACGCGCATGACGAGTGATGTGAATCAGGTGCAGTCAGGTGTCAACCTTGTATTGCGGCTTTTCCTTCGTTCCCCCTTTATCGTCTTTGGGGCAATGGTAATGGCTTTTACGATAGACAGAAAGGCAGCAAGTATTTTTGCAGTGACTATTTTGCTGCTTTGTATTGTAGTATTCGGAATTATGCTAATTAGCATGCCCTTGTATAAAAAGGTACAGGCGAGGTTGGATAAGATTTTATCCATTACGAGGGAGAATCTGACAGGAATCCGGGTAATAAGGGCTTTCAATAAGGAAGAGGGAGAAATAAAGCGTTTCGAAGCAGAAAACGATACACTCTTTGGAATCCAAAGGTTCGTAGGAAGAATCTCCGCCCTTATGAATCCGATTACTTATATTGTTGTGAATGGAGCTGTTATTATTTTGATTTGGACAGGTGCTCTTCAGGTGGAGGCAGGGCGCTTGACACAGGGAGAAGTGGTGGCTCTCGTTAATTATATGTCTCAGATTCTTGTAGAGCTCATTAAGCTGGCGAATCTGATTGTCACCGTTACGAAGTCTTTTGCCAGTGCCAATCGTATTGCGGTAATTTTCGATACGGAATCGAGCCAGCATTTTCCGGAGAAGGGAACTAAGGAAAGAGGAATAGAAGAGAATGGTGGTATTGCAGTTTCCTTTGAACATGTATGCCTAACTTATAAGAATGCAGGGGCAGAGGCTCTTAGTGATATTAATTTTAAAGTAAGGAAGGGGCAGACCGTCGGAATCATCGGAGGAACCGGATCGGGGAAAACTTCTTTGGTTCATTTGATTCCTCGTTTTTATGATGCTACATCAGGAAGTATCAAAGTGAATGGAGTGGACGTGAAAGAATATTCACGGGAAGAGCTTCGTTCCAAGGTTGGAATGGTTATGCAGAAATCGATATTATTTAAAGGAACGATAAGGGAGAATATGAAGTGGGGAAAAGCCGATGCTTCAGAAGGAGAAATCAATCAGGCACTTGCAATTGCTCAGGCGAAGGAATTCGTGGAGGCGAAAAAAGATGGAATCGACCAGATAGTATCTCAGGAAGGTAAGAACTTTTCCGGAGGGCAAAAGCAGCGTCTGAGTATTGCCAGAGCTCTTGTAAGGAAGCCGGAGATTTTGATTCTGGATGATAGTGCGTCTGCTCTGGACTTCGCTACGGATGCGAGATTGAGGAAAGAGATACGGGAAATGGAGGATACCATCACCGTCTTTATCGTATCCCAGCGGGCAGCTTCTATTCGCCACGCTGATTTTATTATTGTATTAGAAGATGGAGAAGTAGCAGGTATGGGTACCCATGATGCGTTGCTGAAAGATTGTAAGGTCTATAGAGAAATCTACGATTCACAATTTACAAAGGAGGGAGGAGCATAATGAAGGAAAAAGGAAGACAAAAAGAGACCCTCTTCCAATTATTGAAATATATGAGGCGTTATTGGCTTTATTTAGGAGTTTCCCTTATCACAGCAGCGGTAAGCGTAGCCTTTACTCTTTATGTACCAATTTTAATAGGAGAGACTATAGATCTTATTGTGGCAAAAGGACTTGTGGATTTTGCAAGTATTACAACTATTCTTTATCAAATGGCAGTGGTGATTGTGCTTACAGCAATCTCACAGTGGATTATGAATGTATGCAATAATAAGATGACATTCGGGATCGTAAGGGATATCAGAGCGGAAGCTATGAAGAAGATAGAAATTCTTCCTTTGAAATATGTGGATTCCCGCTCTTATGGAGAAGTGGTCAGCCGTGTGATTGCGGATGTCGATCAATTAGCAGACGGCTTATTAATGGGATTTACTCAATTATTTACGGGGGTGATTACCATATTTGTGACCCTCATTATTATGCTCACCATGAATGTGGGAATTACGGCGGTCGTTGTACTGCTCACTCCCGTTTCCTTCCTGGTAGCCAGCTTTATTGCTAAGAAGACTTACCGAATGTTTCAGTTACAGTCAGAAATGAGAGGAAATCAGACAGCTCTTATCGATGAAATGATAGGAAATCAAAGGGTGGTGCAAGCTTTTGGTTATGAAGAAAGGGCGATGGAGCAATTTGATGCGATTAACGAGAGATTAGAAGGTGCTTCGTTACAGGCTATTTTCTTTTCATCGATTACGAATCCTGCGACTCGTTTTGTGAATGGACTCGTTTATGCCGGGGTTGGAATTACGGGAGCGATAGTAGCGATTGCCGGAGGCATCAGCGTAGGGCAGCTCGTATCTCTTCTCACCTATGCGAATCAGTATACGAAACCTTTCAATGAAATATCGGGAGTTATTACGGAGCTGCAAAATGCTCTCGCCTGTGCAGGAAGAATATTGGAATTAATTGAAGAAGAGCCGCAAGTGCCTGATAAGCCGGATGCTTTTGTGCTATCGGAGGTATCGGGAAACGTATCTTTAAATGATGTATCCTTTTCTTATGTACCGGAGCAAACGTTGATTCATGATTTTAACCTTACCGTAAGACCTGGGCAGCGAATAGCGATTGTAGGGCCGACAGGATGTGGGAAAACTACACTGATTAATCTTTTGATGCGTTTTTATGACGTAGGAGGCGGCTCCATTTGTGTGGAAGGAAGAGATATCCGTCATGTGACGAGGAGAAGCCTTCGCACTTCCTTTGGTATGGTATTGCAGGATACTTGGCTAAAAGCAGGAACCATAGGGGAGAACATTGCTATGGGGAAAGAGAATGCGACCGAGGAAGAGATTATTGCGGCAGCCAAGGCGGTATATGCCCATAGCTTCATCAAAAGGCTTCCGGATGGATATGATACGATAATTACGGAGGCAGGCGGTGATCTTTCGCAAGGACAGAAACAGCTCTTATGTATTGCAAGGGTAATGCTTTGCCAGCCGGATATGCTCATTTTAGATGAGGCGACTTCATCGATCGATACGAGAACCGAACTTAAGATTCAGAATGCTTTCGCAAGGTTGATGGAGGGGAGAACCAGTTTTATCGTAGCCCATAGGCTTTCGACAATACAGCAGGCTGACATCATCCTTGTCATGAAAGAAGGAAACATCATCGAGCAGGGGAATCATGAACAGCTTTTAGCAAAAGAAGGTTTTTATGCGGAGCTTTATAACAGCCAATTTGCAATATAAGAGGGGAGTATGGACGGAAAAGAAATATGTGGATGATTTTTGCATTATGTTCGGCAGGGTTTGCAGGGGCTACCGCAATCCTCGCTAAAATAGGGATTAAAGATACGGATTCTAATCTGGCAACAGCAATTCGTACGGTAGTAATTGTTATTTTTTCTTGGCTTATGGTATTTATAGTAGGTTCTCAGGGAGGCATTTATCGAATAGAAGCGAAGACTCTTTTGTTTCTCGTATTATCCGGAATAGCGACCGGAGCCTCCTGGCTTTGTTATTTTGCAGCACTGCGCAGGGGGGAAGTGAGCAGGGTAGCAGCGATCGATAAGTCCAGCATTATTTTCACGATGCTATTTGCTTTTCTTGTACTAGGGGAGGACTTGGGTGTTAGGAAGCTTATTTCTATCGCCTTGATTATTATCGGCACTTATTTGATGCTGGAGAGGAAAAAGGGTGAAGTGGAAAATGAAGGAGAAAAACGAACAGGGAAGGCGTGGATGCTCTATGCTTTTGGTTCTGCTATATTCGCCAGCCTAACCGCTGTTTTGGGGAAAATAGGGATTGATGGAGTGGAGTCGAACTTGGGCACCGCTATCCGTACGGTGGTAGTGCTTATGATGGCATGGATTATGGTATTTGTGTCGAAAAAGCAGTATGAGATAAAGAAAATAGATAAGAAGAGTTGGCTTTTTATATGTTTGTCTGGAATTACGACCGGGCTGTCCTGGCTTTGTTATTATAGGGCGCTTCAAATGGGGCAGGCCGGTATCGTCGTAATGATAGATAAGCTAAGTATTGTAGTAACGGCTGGATTCTCCTTTTTTATTTTAAAGGAGAGAATGACGCGAAAGTCAGTGCTGGGAATTTTATTGATAACAGGCGGAATTTTGTGGCTATTAATATAACATCTTTATTAAGATATAATTCATAAATCCCTAGTCGGTATCTTTACTTTTTGGTGATTTCGTTTTTTTATTTTTAAATAAGAAATCTAATTCTTCATCTTTATAATAGAAGAAACTAATGATGCAAAGAAGAGCCATTCCGATGCTTACATAGCAATCTGCTACATTGAATCTGGGGAAATCAATGGGAACAAAATAAATAAAGTCAACAACAAAACCATTTTTCACGCGGTCGATCAGATTACCTATGCCTCCGCTTATGAGGAGAAGGAAAGCAGTACGCATAAGAAAGAATCGTTTTCCCTCAGGAATCGTTAAATATTTCCAGAGGAGGAAAAATAAAACGACGGTGGTTAACGAGATTAAAAATCCTTGTTTGCCCAAAAAGGAACTGAAGGCAGCTCCGGTATTTTCCAAATAAGTAAATTCCAAGATGTTAGGGATTAAGGAATAGTTTGCCTGTCCCTTCAAATGGTTGGTAGCAAGGAGCTTCGTAAGCTGATCCAGGAAAAGAAGAATGGGCAATACGATGAGTGGAGCGAGAAGAGACTGTTTTTTTATAGTATTTTTCATTTCGATAACCATTCCTTTTTATTTTTTGTGGGTAACTGTTCAGTACTTTCATAATCACTTTTATGATATCATTTGTTTCGTAATAAATCAACATTACAGATGTTACGCTTATTGCAATAAGAGCAGCTGCGCATCCTGCACGGAGTGCTTTTATTCTATAGGATCGATACTTTCATACTTTAATGTAACAAGGTCTTTCCTATAGAATAAAATAAGTCCAATAAACACTGTTCTACAGCATTTATTGGACTTATTTTCATAACAGGGGCAGTAGGAATCGAACCCACATCGATGGTTTTGGAGACCACTGTTCTACCCTTGAACTATGCCCCTTTGTCCGGTCTTTTTCGACCGCCGAATTGTATTATAGCATAGTAAAAAAATTATATCAAGAAGAATATTGCTCTTTTTTTTATTTATCTTTAGAAAGGGGTCGAAAAATAGTTTTTCTTCCGATAAAGCCTGCGATGCGTACGAGAATGATACCGGTAAAAATACCGATGCTATCGATGCCCACATCTTTTAGAGAAGGTCCGCGTCCGGATACAAATGACTGGTGATATTCATCGAAGGCGGCAAATCCCACACAAAAGGTACCTGCGATCAGTACAAGAGCAAAACCTCGGACGCCATAGACATAAAGGGGGAAGGCTACGGTAACGGCCAGAACAAAATATTCTGTCACATGTCCCAGCTTACGTACATAATAATGAATTTTCTCTGCATATTGCTTCACTTGAGTTTGCGAGAGGTTACGATCCAAAAGTTTATCGGCAGTTGTAACAATCTTTGTGCTTATCTTATAACTTAGCTGGCTGCTCGTTATTCCATCTTGTGCGGAAAGTCGGAATATCATATACATAACGACAATAGCAGGAGCAAAAGAAAGCGGTTTTAAGATAAACCGCAGAGTTTTCTTAATAAACAATAAAAAATATTTCATATCAATTAATCCTCTTATTTATTCTATATATTTCATGTTTTCCAAAAGAAAGAAGCGTATACCAGGAAGTATACGCTTCTTTTTATATGATGTAAAATTAATTTTTGTTCATACATTTCATAAAAATTTCATGAAATTATTCATTTCCTATCCATTACACCGGAAATCTGCTTAAGCCACATGTTCTTTCGTCGGCTTTACGAGGAAAATAGATATTAATAGTGCTACCGTATAAAGAACAACAGTTACATATAATACACTCGTAAAGGAGCCTGTCTTGGCAACGATCAAAGAGCTTAACTGATTGCCTGTAAGCCCTGCCAGCGCCCATGCGGAAAGTGCGATTCCATGTACCTGACTGATAGTCTTCATACCGAAGCGATCCGATAAAAGTGTAGGCAGATTGCTGAATCCGCCGCCATATCCTGCATTGACAATGCATAGAAGAATAATAGCAAGGAAAACAAGCTTATTGTTAATACCGTTCGTAAGTATGGTAATAACAGAAAATGAAATACATAAAATGAAGATTACTTTATAGATGCTGTTTCTGTCCTTTAGCTTATCGGCAGCAGCGGAGAAACCGAGTCTTCCGCCGGCGTTGAATATAGCGGTAAGAGAGGAAACAACGCTGATAACGGCGAGAGGAACACCCATAGCATTTAAAATGTCTTTTTCCTGGGAAATAAGAGCGAGTCCGCAGGTAATATTAATATAGAACATAAGCCATATTCCGATAAATGTAGGGTTTTTAATCATATTAACTGCAGTTTTGGAAGTATCGGAATCATGTTCTTCCACCCAGCCGTCCGGTTTCTTGAGCAAGAGATGACCGGTAAACATCATAATGAAATATACGACAGCGAGTATATAGAATAAGTTTACAATACCTACTGATTCCATTAAAGCTGTCATAATCGGGCTGGCAATTACTTTCGCGAGGCCGAAACCGGCAACAGCAAGTCCGGTAGCAAGTCCTTTTTGCTTGCTGAACCAAAGCATCAAAGTCTTAACGGGAGACAAGTAGCCAAGTCCAAGTCCAATGCCCATAATCAGACCATAGCATATGTATATACCGATTAAAGACTTTAAGTGAATAAAAAGCCCTGTACCTGCGAAGCCGGCAGCAAAGCAAATTGTAGAGATTAAAGAAGACTTGTGGATATCTTTTTCCACAATATGTCCCGCAAAAGCGGCAGACATACCAAGGACGAAGATGGCGATACTGAAGGCCCATTCCACTTCGCTTTTGGAATGGCCGATATATTCAGCAATGTCACCTTTTAATAATGACCAACAATACACCGTACCGATACTGCAGTGCAGTAAAAGTGCCGGAATTGCGGCCCTGACCCATTTGTTGTTTGGTAAAGCTTTCATGAATATTTCTCACTTTCTCATGTATTTTTATAAAAACCCATAAATAATATTATACATCATAAATTTAGTATTTCAAGCAAAAGTTTGTGAAATAATAGACAAAAACTGCTTATCACTAAGCAGTTTTAATAATCGTCATTAACTTTCAAGAAATTTACGTTGTTCGGCTATTGGTTCAGGTACTTCTAACCTGCTTTTTTGTAGCTTTTGATATAAATTGTCCATATGATGCAGCTTTTGTGAAGTACGTATGGTATAACGGTCTAAAATATCTTTGTATAATGGATTGGTTCTTAACCGCTCCCGTATGTCCTTTGTAAACGGGCAGTAAGTGAACAGAACGTTTCTGGCCACCTTATTCAAGCGGGGAACTCCGTCTGCCTCGAAGGTAACCCAGATAACATAATCACGCACGAACATTTCCTTATAGCTGTTCTTCGCCTTCTGCATGGCGGACTTGATTTTATCCTTTGCTTCGGAGGTAAGATCGATATTTTTCTTATAAAATTGTATATAATCGAAATAATCACTAGTAAGAGAACGCTCGCTAAGATCGTTCCATCTTGCGCCCTGAATACGTTTGCACATTTCCCAGCGGAATTCGCCGGTTAATCTTGTCAGGGTAGTAAGAAGATCTTCCATCTGGAAAATAGAAGACATAAAGCGGGCAGGAGTGGTGCGGCGTTTTCCTTCGATTTCCTGCCACATAACACCGCGGATTCCTACGTTGGGGAATAAAACAACATCCGGCAGCACTTCTACATTGACAAATTCCTTGGCAACGCCGCCTTCAGGATTGGAATATATCGTTTCACGTCCGTATGCTCCAAAATCGATGGAACGAATCTTGTTTATAGCATCCACAATTTGATCCGGAGTCACAAGGGACTTGGAAAGATCCTTTAATACGTTGTGATCGGAGAAAACAGGGCAGAAGGTGGTGATGCGCCCGAAGGTAATCTTATTAACGAGCGGGAACATGTTTTCCAACTCAAATAACACTCTTTTGTCTTTATCTTTAACGAGTTGTGCTTCTTGTGCGGCAGTAATTTTACCTGTTACCTTTTTTTCATGAACAAAAGCCGTGTAATCCATATCGAATTCGTTGCGGCTCGGCTCCTTTTCTCCGCGATAAATTGCTTTCAACCAGTCGTAAGCAGTGTATACATGGTTCTCGGGAGAGGATGTGAAGCTTTCTGCGATAGAATATAAATAAGAAGCGTTCTCCTCACCGGCCAATTCTTCATCTACATAACCGAATAAGAAGAACATTTTTAAAATGGTCGGTATCGAATGGTCGTGCAAGCTTGCCTGAAATGCTGCGGTATATATTGTATAGTATAACTTGGTGATATTCAGACGAAGTCTTCGACTATCATCGTCCGCCGCATTTTTATCAATTTGCTTTTTGTATTCTGCAATATATTTTCTAAAATCGGTAGTGACTTGAGCATCACAGCCCGCATATTCAAGGATGATATTCAGGGAATTAGCTACTGCAGCAGCATTTTTAGCTACTTCGGGATTCTCCAAAGGAGTTTCAGATCCATGTTCTTCCATAAAAAGCAAAGTTTCTTTGTATTCGCGTACGCGGTCTTCATAGAGATCCCTTCGGATGGAACCAAAACCTTCCAAATTAATCATCATGCGGCCGACAGCAGCGCTGATAGCGGTGGAATCCTCTTCATTATGTCCGATACGGAAGAAGAGGGTCGTGTATAAATCGAAAAGATCCAGACGATTCTTATTCATAAGAAGTCCGGCGATATCCGCTCTGTAGTCATACATCATGCGGCATACAGATAGAATTTCTGCGATATCCTGGCTTGTCTTCATAAGAAGGCCATTTAAATAATCGAAATATGGAACCTTAAGTGATGAAAGCATCTGGGGTATTACAGAAGTCATATTTTCATAATAGTCAGTAAGCCACTGCGGGATATCTTCTTCCAGGGATAAGGGTTCTATCGTCTCCAAATCAGGGAGCGATCTGGGAGATATCAAGTGACGTTCGCTAAGTTTTACGTACTCATTATAACTATCCGTTAAATAATGGTATAGGTTAGTGCAATCGTATTTAGAGAACTCATAGATTTCAAGTACATTTTTCATCTGCTTGTAACAAGAAGAAGTAATAAGTGGTGCGAAGTCCGGCTGTCTGCCAAAAAGAGTGATGAGTCCCCCTATCTTATAGGGGATAGGTGCGATACTCACATCATCCGATGCGATGTAGGTAAAAATATAAGTATCGTAGTATAGCTCACAAAGACCTATAAAGTCACCCTTATCAAGAAAAAATTCGCCGTCTGAATATACGGCGCGAACTGTTCCTTTTAAAATCATATGTAACGAGTTGAAAGGCTGACCGCTTTCGCAAATTATGTCGCCCCTTTTAAATTCCTTTGCCATGATGCCCCTCCTGCTGACAAATATTTCCTTATATTAATTGTATATTATTATACTAACTTTACCTATGAAATACAACAGAAGATTCCCTTTTTTGACAAAGTGTTACTGTACTTTTATTCATTTTATGTTATACTTAAATGAATTTAAGATGAACTGAGGGGGTAACGCGGAGTGGATAAGGATACACTTTATATACAAGAAGTTGTGGAGGGATATCGGCCGGACGTGGAACGGTTGGTGAAATACATCCCGTGGCTCGAGTCTAAATTGGGGACCAATGTGTCTAATATGTATAAAGGAGAAGGAATTGCCGAGCATTCTATGGCTTTTCCTGTATATGACAGCACGCTGATGAGCCTTGTACAGGATGTGAGAAGAACAAATCTATTGGATCGCAATTATGCATATATTTATTCCAGAAATCATATCAGAAATGCTGCTGAAGAGCAGCGGCTGATAGCTAAGGCAACCATACGGGAGATGGATATGCTGAAAGGAATATTGTCCAAATATATATTAGGCGGTATGACCAAAGGAAGACTTTGGACGGAGGGAGTATATAACGGCTCTATTTTGAAGGTATTGCTTAAGATGAAGGAAATTCTTGAATATTGGAATCGGCCTGTAGGCTGATTGGTACCAGGGGGAAATTGAGGGGTTTGTACGGATGAGTGAAAAGTCGGCACAGAAAAAATTATACATTTTGAAAACCGCAAGAAAAGTTTTTATGGAAAAAGGCTTTAAAAATGTGACGATGAAGGATATTGTGGAAGCCTGTGAGATAAGCCGTGGAGGATTGTATTTATATTTTTCCGGTACGGAAGAGATTTTTATGGAGGTGCTCAAGATGGAGACGGAGGAAGCAGATGATGTTTTTTCCGGAAGCATCGGGGAAGATGCTGTGCCCTCCGATATTTTGGCGCTATTTTTGAAAGAACAGAAGAAAGAACTTCTTCGCCGGAAGAACAATTTAACGATGGCGGTATACGAGTTCTTTTTTGCAAATAAATTTCCTAAAAAAGATCATTTGTTAAAGCAGCAGTTCGATACAGCAGTGAAAATTATGGAAAAGCTAATTGAAGCCGGAGTGGAAGCCGGAGAATTCTACAGCGAGGACCCCTTAGGTGCAGCGAGAAATATTATGTATGTGCTGGAAGGGCTCAAGGTAGTTTCCTTAACCAGGGGAATTACAGAGGAAATTGTGGACAGGGAGATTCTGTATATTATGCAGGGCCTTGTAATAGAAGAATAGCCGTAACTGTGAAGGTACTGAATAGGTTACGAATAGTCATTAAAAAATGGAGGAAAGTGAATTCATCATGGGAAATGTGAAACGCATTTATGTGGAAAAGAAGGAACCCTTTGCGGTAAAGGCAAAAGAGCTGAAGGAGGAACTAGGGGGCTATCTGAACATAGCGGGTGTGAAGGACGTGAGAATGTTTATTCGCTATGATGTGGAGAATCTGTCGGAGGATACTTTTGAAGCAGCCTGTAGAATTGTTTTTTCAGAGCCGCCGGTAGATATTCTCTATAGAGAAAGCTTCGATATACCTGCAGATGGAAAGGTATTCAGTGTGGAATATCTTCCCGGACAGTTCGACCAACGTGCGGATTCTGCTGTTCAGTGTGTGAAATTTCTACGTAAGGAAGAGCAGCCTATTATTAAGACAGCGGTCACCTATTTGGTGACAGGTGATATTTCCGAGGATGAATTTGACCGAATAAAAGCATATTGTATTAATCCGGTGGATTCAAGGGAGACCGATATGGTAAAGCCGGAGACCCTCATTACTAATTTTGAGGAGCCGGAAGATGTGGCTGTTTTAACTGGCTTTTATGATATGGCAGAGAACGATTTGAGAGAATTATATGAATCTCTCGGTCTTGCTATGACCTTTAAAGACTTTAAGCATATTCAGAACTATTATAAGGAAGAGGAACACAGAGATCCTACCATGACGGAAATCAGAGTTCTTGATACCTATTGGTCGGATCATTGCCGCCATACCACATTTTCCACAGAGCTTAAGCAAGTAGAATTCGGAGAAGGATTCTATAAGAATCCAATTGAAACCACTTATCAGAGTTATTTGGATACGAGAGAGGAGATTTTTGCGGGCAGAGAAGATAAGTTCATCTGTCTTATGGATCTTGCTCTTATGGCTATGCGTAAACTGAGAAAAGACGGTAAGCTTGAGGACATGGAAGTATCCGATGAAATCAACGCATGTTCCGTTATTGTACCGGTAGAGATGGACTATGGCGATGGTCCGGTGGAAGAAGAGTGGCTCGTATTTTTCAAAAATGAAACTCACAACCATCCGACGGAAATTGAACCTTTCGGCGGGGCAGCAACTTGTCTTGGCGGAGCTATTCGTGATCCTCTTTCCGGACGAGGTTATGTTTACCAGGCAATGCGTGTAACCGGTGCGGCAGATCCTACGGTACCGGTCGCTGAGACGTTAAAAGGAAAGTTATCCCAGAAGAAGTTGGTACGCGGCGCGGCCAGCGGTTATTCTTCTTATGGAAATCAAATAGGCTTAGCCACCGGCTATGTAAAGGAAATCTATCATCCCGACTATGTGGCAAAGCGTATGGAGATCGGCGCGGTAATGGGAGCAGCGCCAAGAAGCAACGTGATTCGTGAGAATTCAGACCCGGATGATGTTATTATCTTGCTGGGTGGAAGAACGGGAAGAGACGGCTGCGGCGGTGCTACCGGTTCTTCTAAGGTGCATACGGAAAACTCCATCGAGACGTGCGGAGCGGAAGTACAAAAGGGTAATGCACCGACAGAACGTAAGATTCAGAGGCTTTTCAGAAGAGAAGAAGTGAGCAGACTGATTAAAAAGTGCAATGATTTCGGTGCAGGAGGTGTATCCGTAGCGATCGGAGAGCTTGCAGATGGTTTAGTTATAGATTTGGATAAAGTTCCGAAAAAATACGCAGGATTGGACGGTACAGAGCTTGCCATTTCTGAGTCACAGGAAAGAATGGCTGTAGTAGTAAGCCCTGAAAATGTGGAGAAGTTCCTCAGCTTTTCGGCAGAGGAAAACTTAGAGGCAGTACCGGTAGCTGTCGTTACGAAGAATCCGAGACTTGTGTTAAAATGGCGCGGTAAGGAAATCGTTAATATTAGCAGAGCTTTCCTCGATACGAACGGCGCTCATCAAGAAACAAATGTAAAGGTAGATATCCCTGTAAAAGAAGATAATTATTTCGATTATATTGCTGTTCCTTCCGTAAAGGAGCAGTTGGAAAAGAACGATGTGAAGGCAGCGTGGGTTATAAGTCTGAACGATTTGAATGTATGTTCACAGAAAGGGCTTGTGGAGATGTTCGATTCCTCCATAGGAGCGGCTTCTGTATTGATGCCTTATGGCGGTAAATATCAATTGACGGAAACTCAAGTTATGGCAGCGAAGCTTCCGGTGCTGAAAGGCAAAACAGATACAGTAACGTTGATGAGTTACGGTTTCGATCCTTACCTTTCCTCATGGAGCCCGTATCATGGAGCTATTTATGCAGTAACGGAATCCATAGCGAAAATAGTAGCGACAGGCGGCAATTTTAGAAATATCCGATTTACTTTCCAGGAATATTTCAAGCGTATGAGCAATGATCCAAGCCGTTGGAGTCAGCCGTTTGCGGCGCTTCTAGGTGCATATGATGCACAAATCGGATACGGACTTCCATCGATTGGCGGTAAGGATAGTATGTCCGGTACCTTCCAGGATATCGATGTTCCTCCTACATTAGTATCTTTTGCTGTAGATGTGGCAAAGGAAAAGGATATCATAACACCGGAACTTAAGAAAGCAGGAAGCCGTATGGTACAGTTCTGGATTCCTAAGGACGAGTATGATATTCCCGTTTATGAAGAAGTAATGAGTTTATACCATCGAATCGCAGAACTTATTGAAGAAGGAGCTATTTTATCCGCTTATGCGCAGGATGCGAGAGGACTTGCAGTATCAATCAGTAAGATGGCATTTGGAAATGGACTGGGTGTAAAGATTTCTGAGGAACTCGCACCGAGAGAACTCTTTGAAAACGGTCTCGGTGATATTGTGGCAGAAGTCGCAGCGGATAAGCTGGATGCGTTACTTGAGATTCCTAACTGTCGCATTATCGGCGAAGTGACGCAGGAAGCAGAATTTGTTTATAAAGATGTAACCATTACTATGGAGGAAGCGCTACATGCGTGGACTTCTAAGCTGGAGAAGGTATTCCCTACTAAAGCATCAAAAGAGATGACGAAGGTGGAATCGCCTATTTATACATCGAATAAAATCTATGTAAGCAAGAATAAGATTGCAAGACCTACGGTATTTATTCCGGTATTTCCGGGTACGAACTGTGAATATGACAGTGCGAAAGCCTTCGAACAGGCAGGTGCTAAAGTGGTGACGAAGGTATTTAGAAACCTGACGGCAGAAGATATTAAGGATTCGGTCGATGTCTTTGAAAAAGCCATTGGAGATGCGCAGATTATCATGTTCCCGGGCGGATTCTCAGCAGGTGATGAACCGGATGGAAGTGCGAAGTTCTTTGCTACTGCTTTCCAGAATGAGAAGATTAAGGAAGCGGTAATGAAGCTGTTGAACGAAAGGGATGGTCTTGCCCTCGGTATCTGTAATGGATTCCAGGCTTTAATTAAACTGGGACTTGTGCCGTTTGGGGAAATTACAGGACAGAAAGAGGATTCTCCGACGCTTACGTTCAACACTATCAACCGTCATATTTCTAAGATGGTATATATAAAGGTAGTGTCCAATAAGTCGCCGTGGCTGCAAGAGGCGGAGACAGGCAAGGTATATGCGAATCCTGCTTCTCATGGAGAAGGCCGTTTCGTTGCACCGAAGGAATGGATTGATAAGTTATTCGCGAATGGGCAGGTAGCTACTCAATATGCGGATATTACCGGTAATGTTTCTATGGATGAAGAATGGAATGTGAATGGCTCCTATGCTGCAATCGAAGGTATTACCTCGCCCGATGGAAGATGTTTTGGCAAGATGGCTCACGCGGAACGCCGCGACAGATCCGTTGCTATTAATATTTATGGTGAACAGGATATGAAGATATTCGAGTCAGGCGTTCATTATTTTACAGAGTAATTATTAGAACCATGGGAATGCGTTATGCGTATTTCCCATGGTTCTATTGAAAAATATCGGTAACTATTATAGAAATAATAATAAAGGTTTGGGGGGAATTTGCAAAATTTATAGTTGAAACATGAAATATGCTGTGCTAAAATAAGATAATTTGGATAAAAATTTGAGGAGGACAACGGGTGAAAAAAATGAGCGAATTTCCAACGAAATCATTTCTAATTTTGGAGGATGGCACGGTGTTTGAAGGAACCCACATCGGAGCCCAAAAAGAAGTCATCAGTGAAATTGTTTTCAACACGTCCATGGCAGGTTATCTGGAAGTATTGACAGACCCTTCCTATGCAGGGCAAGCGGTATGTATGACCTATCCGTTAATCGGCAATTATGGGATATGTAAAGACGATATGGAATCGGCAAGACCATGGATCGATGGACTTATTGTACGGGAATTATCCAGGATTCCCAGCAACTTCCGTTCGGATATGACAATCCAGGAATTCCTTGAGGAATATGGGGTGCCGGGAATTGCAGGAATCGATACGAGAGCTCTAACAAAGATTCTTCGGGAAAAGGGCACGATGAACGGAATGATTACAACAAGAAATGATTATGATTTAGAGGAAGTGATTCTCAAATTAAAAAGCTATGCCACGGGCAAAGTGGTAGAAAAAGTAACCTGTGAACAAAAATATGAAATAAAAGGCTCCAGATCTCTTGAGGAGAACGGAGCGATTTCCGGCAGTGCCAAATTCGATAAGGAGGCCTATGATAAAGGAATCCATGAAAGAAAGCCAAGTATCGTTAAAAAGATAAATGGTCTTGGTAAAAAGGTGGCATTGCTCGACTTCGGAGCAAAAGAAAACATTATAGACTCTCTCGTAAAAAGGGGTTGTGATGTTACGGTATATCCGGCTCTTACAACAGCGGAGGAAATTATTGCAGCAGCACCCGATGGTATTATGCTAAGCAATGGACCCGGCGACCCGAAGGAATGTACCTCCATAATAGAAGAACTGAAAACCTTATATCACACAGATATTCCGATATTCGCAATTTGTCTCGGACATCAGTTGATGGCTCTTGCCACAGGCGCGGATACTTTCCGAATGAAATATGGACATAGGGGCGGCAACCATCCGGTGAAGGATTTACAGACCGGTAAAGTATATATATCTTCTCAGAATCATGGATATGTAGTTGACATGGATAAGCTGGACGAGAAAGTAGCGACGCCTGCGTTTATCAATGTAAATGATGGAACAAATGAAGGACTTTCCTATACAGGCAAGAATATTTTTACCGTGCAGTTTCATCCGGAGGCATGTTCAGGACCTGAGGATTCCAGAGATTTATTTGACAGATTTATCGACATGATGAAAGAGAGGAAAAAAGATGCCTAAGAATCCTAATGTAAAAAAAGTTCTGGTAATTGGTTCCGGCCCCATTGTAATCGGGCAGGCTGCAGAATTCGACTATGCGGGCACACAGGCCTGCCGCTCTTTGAAGGAAGAGGGGATTGAGGTAGTGCTTGTCAATTCCAATCCGGCAACCATTATGACGGATAGAGATATTGCGGACAAAATATATATTGAACCATTAACGGTTAAAGTGTTACAGCAGATTATCGAAAAGGAAAAGCCGGATAGCGTATTACCCACACTCGGCGGACAGGCTGGTCTGAACCTGGGTATGGAGCTGGATGAATCGGGCTTCTTGGAAAAGAATAATGTAAGGCTTCTGGGAACCACCGCAAAGACGATAAAGAAGGCAGAAGATCGTCTGGAATTCAAAGAGACCATGGAAAAGATCGGTGAACCTTGTGCCGCTTCCCTCGTGGTGGAGAATGTAAAAGATGGTGTTGAATTCGCAAAGAAAATCGGTTATCCCGTCGTTCTTCGTCCGGCCTATACCTTAGGAGGTTCCGGCGGCGGTATCGCGGATAATCAGATGCAATTGGAAGAAATTCTGGAAAACGGACTTCGCCTTTCCCGCGTAGGGCAGGTGCTTGTAGAACGTTGTATCTCCGGTTGGAAAGAAATTGAATATGAGGTAATCCGGGATAGTGCAGGTAACTGCATTACCGTGTGTAATATGGAGAATATTGATCCGGTAGGTGTACATACCGGGGATAGCATCGTAGTAGCTCCGTCTCAGACTTTGACAGATAAAGAATACCAGATGCTTCGCAGCTCCTCCCTCAACATTATTAACGAGCTGGAGATTACGGGAGGCTGTAACGTACAGTTCGCCCTTCATCCTACCAGTTTTGAGTATTGTGTAATTGAAGTTAATCCCCGTGTAAGCCGTTCCTCTGCGCTTGCCTCTAAAGCGACCGGTTATCCGATTGCGAAGGTAGCGGCGAAGATTGCGCTCGGTTATACATTGGATGAAATAAAGAATGCAATTACCGGCAAGACCTATGCCAGTTTCGAACCCACATTAGACTATTGTGTCGTTAAGATTCCACGTCTTCCCTTCGATAAATTCATTACGGCGAAAAGAACATTGACGACCCAGATGAAGGCAACTGGCGAGGTTATGAGTATTTGTACGAACTTCGAGGGTGCGATGATGAAAGCCATTCGTTCCCTGGAGCAGCACGTAGACTGCTTAAGAAGTTATGACTTTACAGACCTTTCAAAAGAAGAACTTTTGGATAGGCTGAAAATCGTAGATGATCAGAGAATCTATGTGATTGCAGAAAGCTTGAGAAAGGGAATCGATTACGATACCATCCATGAGATTACTATGGTAGATAGGTGGTTTATCGATAAGATCGCCATTTTAGTTGAGATGGAGGATGCGCTGGAAAAAGGTCCTCTTACCTTAGAGTTGTTAAAAGAAGCGAAACGCATTGAATTCCCGGATAATGTAATTAGCAGACTGACAGGTATTCCGGAAGAGGATATTAAGAAGATGCGTTATGACAACGGAATTACCGCTGCTTTTAAGATGGTAGACACCTGTGCCGCAGAATTTGCAGCGAGCACACCTTACTACTATTCCTGTTTTGGAAGTGAAAATGAAGCAGTTCAGACGAATCCTCTCAAGAAAGTACTTGTGCTCGGTTCCGGTCCTATTCGTATCGGTCAAGGTATTGAGTTCGACTACTGTTCGGTGCATGCAACATGGGCTTTCGCCAGGGCGGGATATGAAACGATTATTATCAATAACAATCCTGAGACTGTAAGTACCGATTTCGATATCGCGGACAAGCTCTATTTTGAACCTTTGACACCGGAAGACGTAGAAAATATCGTTAATATAGAAAAGCCTGACGGAGCAGTCGTTCAGTTCGGCGGACAGACAGCAATTAAGCTGACTGAAAGCTTGATGAAGATGGGAGTTCCGATACTGGGAACGAGTGCGGAGAATGTAGATGCGGCAGAGGATAGAGAGCTATTCGATGCGATTTTGGAACAATGTGAAATCCCAAGACCCTCCGGCGGAACGGTATACACAGCGGAAGAAGCTAAGAAGGTAGCCAATAAGCTCGGATACCCTGTTTTGGTGCGCCCGTCCTATGTACTCGGCGGACAGGGAATGCAGATTGCTATTTCCGATGAAGAAGTGGAAGAATTCATGGAAATCATTAACCGCATTGCCCAGGAACATCCGATTTTGGTAGATAAGTATTTACAGGGTAAAGAGATCGAAGTGGACGCCGTATGCGATGGAACCGATATTCTGATTCCCGGTATTATGGAGCATATCGAAAGAGCAGGTGTGCATTCAGGAGACAGTATTTCCGTATATCCGGCACAGAGTATTAGCGATAAGGTGAAAGAAACGATAGCAGAATATACAAGAAGGCTGGCGAAGGCACTGCATGTCATCGGACTCATTAATATTCAGTTTATCGTAGTAGGTGAAGAAGTCTATGTTATCGAGGTGAATCCCCGTTCTTCCAGAACGGTACCTTATATTAGCAAAGTTACAGGTATACCTATCGTAGACTTAGCCACAGAGGTCATTATCGGAAAGACCATTCGCGAACTCGGTTATGAGCCGGGATTGCAGAAGGAATCGGATTATATCGCGATTAAGATGCCGGTATTCTCTTTCGAGAAAATACGCGGTGCTGAAATCAGCTTAGGACCGGAGATGAAATCCACGGGAGAATGTCTCGGTATTTCCAAGACATTTAATGAGGCACTTTATAAGGCATTCCTTGGAGCCGGCGTAAATCTGCCGAAGTATAAGCAGATCATCATTACGGTAAAAGATGCGGATAAGGGAGAGGCGATCGAAATAGGAAAACGCTTCGAAAAACTCGGTTATACCATCTATGCGACGCGAAGCACAGCCAATGCGCTGAAGGATGCAGGAGTGAATGCCCGGAAGGTAAATAAGATCCAACAGGAATCCCCGACGGTAATGGACCTTATCTTAGGGCATAAGATCGACCTTGTCATCGATACCCCTACACAGGGAAGAGATAAATCGAGGGATGGCTTCCTTATAAGAAGAACCGCTATCGAGACCGGCGTGAATTGTCTGACATCACTGGATACGGCAAAAGCTCTTGTAACGAGCCTTGAGCATGTAGGAGAAGAAGAAAAATTAACGTTAGTGGATATTGCATCCTTATAATTGACTGATAAAAGGCTGTTGTAAAAAGAGATAGCTATCCATTCTTTTTGCAGCAGTCTTTTTTCGGCTATACAGGATTCGGTTATGATATTACAGAGTATGCAGGAAATCCTGCAAAGGATATGGGAGTCGGAAAGGAAGGTATCACGAAAGTGATCAATTATGCGAAGGAATTAGACAAGATAATAGAGCAGCAGAAAAGTGAAAAAGGAGGAGAGAGAAGGTCTCTTCTTCTTCATAGCTGCTGTGCGCCATGCAGTAGTTATGTGATGGAATATTTGCGTGAATATTTCGATCTGACTGTATTTTTTTATAATCCTAATATTACTGAAGATAAGGAATATCGCAGACGGGTGGAAGAGCAGAAACGTTTAATTGAAGCATATAATGAGCAAGTGGAAAGCGGAACCTTCGATTCGATGAATTCTACTGTAAATGCTCGTAAAATCGAAGTGATAGAAGGTGACTACGAGCCGGGCCTTTTCTTTGAATTGTCAAAAGGATTGGAGCAATGTCCGGAAGGCGGAGAAAGATGTTTCCGCTGTTATGAGTTGCGTCTTCTGAGAACAGCTCAGTTAGCTACGGAAAAGGGCTTCGATTATTTTACGACAACGCTTACGATAAGCCCCATGAAAAATGCGGGAAAGTTGAATGAAATCGGGCAGGAAATGGCTGTAAAATATGGTTCGTCTTTCCTCCCTTCCGACTTTAAGAAGAAAAATGGTTATAAAAGATCCGTCGAGCTTTCCGGGCAGTTCGATCTGTACCGGCAAAATTATTGCGGATGCGTCTACTCGAGAGTGGAGAGTGAGAAGAGAGCAAGACAGGCAGCAGCACAAGTAGTCGAGGGAAGATAATTATTAGTTACTGGAACGTGAACAGTAACAATTGTTAAAATGTTGTTTTCCATCATTGATAAAATAGATGTGAAATGATAGTATATATAAAGTAAGAAGCTCGGTAAGGAAGGAAAAAATAATGAATAAGATTCTTGATGTTATATCAGATGAGATGAAACGTGCCTTTGTGGCAGCAGGATATTCGAAGGAGTTGGGAAAGGTTACGTTATCGAATCGTCCCGACCTGTGTGAGTATCAGTGCAACGGAGCTATGGCAGGTGCGAAGCAATATAAAAAGGCGCCGATTATGATAGCGCAGGAGGTAGCAGGAGAGCTTACGGCGAGTGAAATATTTGAAGAAGTGAGCGCAGTGGCTCCCGGATTTTTGAATCTGAAGTTAAAGCCTAAATTTTTAAGAGATTATTTGCTACAGATGTCACATGAACCGAAGTTCGGTCTGGACATGCCTGTAAAGCCGAAGAAGATTGTGATCGACTACGGCGGTCCGAATGTGGCAAAGCCATTGCATGTAGGTCATCTTCGTTCAGCAATTATCGGTGAAAGTATTAAACGTATTGCAAGATATGCGGGTCACGAAGTGATTGGAGATATTCATCTGGGGGATTGGGGCTTGCAGATGGGATTGATTGTTACGGAATTGGAAGAGCGTTTCCCTGAACTTCCATATTTCGATGAAAGTTTTCAGGGAGAATATCCTAAAGAAGCTCCTTTTACGATTTCAGAACTGGAAGAGATATATCCTCTGGCAAGCGGCAAGTCCAAGGAAGATGCCGAGTATAGAACAAAGGCTATGAATGCCACCTTTAAGCTCCAAAATGGAGAGAGAGGTTATCGCGCTCTTTGGCAGCATATTCTCGATGTTTCGGTGGCTGACCTGAAGAAGAATTATCGTAATTTGAATGTAGAGTTCGACCTATGGAAAGGGGAATCGGATGTTCATGATCTCATTCCTCATATGGTAGAAGATATGAAGGCAGGGGGCTATGCCTATATTAGTGAAGGAGCCCTTGTTGTGGATGTGAAGGAGGAGACGGATACGAAAGAAATTCCTCCCTGTATGATTTTAAAATCCGACGGCGCAGCCTTATATAATACGACAGATCTTGCGACCATCAGGGAGCGTATGGACCAGATACATCCGGATGAACTTATCTATGTGGTGGACAAGCGTCAGGATCTGTACTTCGAACAAGTATTTCGTTGTGCGAGAAAGACGAAACTTGTGGAACCTGAGACAGAGTTGAAGTTTCTCGGATTCGGTACGATGAATGGCAAGGATGGAAAGCCCTTTAAGACAAGGGAAGGCGGAGTTATGCGCCTAGAGTCTTTGTTGACGGAAATCAATGAAGAAATGTATAAGAAAATAACGGATAACCGGACAGTCGATGAAGATGAGGCGAGAGATATCGCACGTATTGTAGCACTTTCAGCAGTAAAATACGGTGATTTATCCAATCAGGCTTCCAAAGATTATATCTTTGATATCGATAGGTTCACTTCCTTTGAAGGGGATACGGGCCCATATATTCTCTATACGATTGTTCGTATTAAATCGATTTTAAGCAAATACAAGGATATGGGCGGCTCTTTAGTGGAAGTGATGCTCCAGGAGCCGGCAAGTGAATCCGAAAAGGGTCTGATGCTTCAGTTGGTAAGCTTCAATGCCATGATGGAGAGCGCGAATGAAGAGATTGCTCCTCATAAAGTATGTTCCTATATTTATGATTTAGCGAATGCTTTCAACCATTTCTATCATGAAACAAAGATTTTGACAGAAGAAGATCCTGTAAGAAAAGAAGGCTTTATCGCGCTTCTTGTTCTTACAAGAGATATTCTGGAAACCTGTATTGAAGTGCTCGGATTCCAGGCACCGGAGAGAATGTAGGATTGAAAAACTCAGCCTATTCGATATAAAAGGAAATACCTTGGCCGCAAGCGGCCATGGTATATTTTTTGTACACTCGCTTTGCTCGGCGCAGTATAATATTGTTAAAATATTATATGTTTTCGAAAGTGATAAAATTTGATAAAAAATTTGAAAAAACAGCTTGACAAAAAGGTGTTAATAATTGTATACTAGCAAAGCGGGTTGCAGATAGCGACCCACAAACGGGATCTTAGCTCAGCTGGGAGAGCATCTGCCTTACAAGCAGAGGGTCATAGGTTCGAGCCCTATAGGTCCCATCCTCATCGGATAACATCCGGTGAGGATTCATATGGCGAGATAGCTCAGTTGGCTAGAGCATACGGTTCATACCCGTAGTGTCGAGGGTTCGAATCCCCCTCTCGCTATTAGCCATAAATGATGGAAATGTTGATATCAGCATTTCCATCATTTTTTTATTCTATAGAATAAAAGCGCTCCTCGGAGCATGCTTTTGATTTTCCTACGGATAGTTATTGACTTAGTAATACACATAGAGTATGATAAGTATGAAAAGTATAACTTATAAAACTCGAAGGGGAAACCATGAAAAAAGATAAATATGTAGGAATTTGCAAAGTTGGAGAAAAAGGACAAATAGTCATTCCAAAAGAGGCAAGAGATATGTTCAATATAAAGCCGGGAGATTCAATTATTGTATTATGCGATAAACAAAAAGGAATAGCACTTGTAAAATCAGATGTAATTGAAAACATGAGCGATGAAATTCTAGGTGGCGATAATGGATGATGGCAGAAGGTTGGATTATTTAGATAATATTAGATGGATTACAGTTCTTTTAGTAATTATTTATCATATTATATATTTATTTAATAATAGCGGAGTTATCTCGAATATTAATGTAAAAGGAATACCTGTTATGGATACATTCCTAATATTTGTGTATCCCTGGTTTATGTGTTTATTGTTTGTAATAGCGGGTATTTCGAGTAGATATTCTTTGGAGAAAAGGGTCGATAAGGAATTTATAAAAGACAGAGCCCAAAGGATATTGGTACCGTCTTTGCTCGGTATATTTATTTATGGCTGGGTTTCATCTGTAATCACGAATCAATACACAGATATGTTTGTAGGAAAAGGGGATGCGATACCCGGGGTCATAAAATATCTCATTTATTGTTTGGCGGGGATAGGACCATTATGGTTTTGCCATGTTTTATTTATAGGATCTTTACTGATTGTATTGATAAAGAAAATAGATAAGAAAGATAAGTTAACTGAAATTTGCAGAAAAATAAATTTACCGGTATTATTCGCAATGGTTTTTTTAGTATGGGGAAGCTCATTTATATTGAACACCCCTTTAATAACGGTATATAGATTTGGCATATATTTGTTTATGATGTTGCTCGGATATTATGTTTTTTCCAATCAGGAACTAATTATAAAATTGGAAAAAGTATCGCTCCCCCTCACGATAGCATCAATAGTAACTGGGATTGTATATGTAGTAACATATTATGGTCAAAATTTCGCGGATAATAATGTGTTGAATGATCTGTTCAGCAATATTTATTTATGGATTTGTATATTATCGATTTTAGGTATTGGAAATAGGTTTTTGAACTTTAAAAATAAGTTTACCCAATATATGACCGGAAATAATTTTAGTTTTTATATTTTACATTATGTAGTTGAATTGGTTCTGGGTTATTTAATTGTTACTTATTTGGATTTACCGTTTATGATCAATTATATTTTAATATTGCTTGGAGTAATTATTATATTGCCTCTGTTGGTCGAAATAGTAAAGAGAATACCATTTGTTAGATATATGGTTTTAGGAATTAAGAAAAATTTTGCATATTTTCTATGCCTTGTCCATATACTTTACTAATATATATCTTTGGAGGTAAAATATGGCAGGAAGAAAACCGAAAAAATCTATTGAAGAAAGAATTGTTGAGAAAGAAGAACTAATATCCAATCTACAGACTAGAATCAAATCGGAGCAAAATGAATTGGAAGCCCTGTATAACAAGAAGAAAATAAAAGACTTGGAAAGTATCAATGAATACATTACCACGTCTGGATTAAGTGCAGACGAAATCACAGAAGCGTTGGAATCTTACGTAAAACTAAAAGAACAAAGAGTATCGTAAAAAATAGCCAGAAAGGAATATAAATTCCGATCTGGCTATCATTTATTGGGAGGTCATTTTTATTACTAATTACCAATTCATGGACGGAAGTATCTGATTTAATAAATATGCAGTAACTCCTCCGATAAGTATCCATGATATTTTATCTTTTATGATATCGAACTTTTTATAGGTATCATAGGCAGGCTTATTTTCAAGAATATTAACTTTTTCCTTCACTCCGCCAATATCTTCCTTCACATCAGTAATATCAATTCTCATAATCCCCATGGTCTGAGTCATAAGCTGTATATTCGTATTGATATCGTAGATCGCCTTTTGCTCCGACCGAATATCTGAAATATCACTTTTAAGCTCATCGATTTGGTGTGTATTTGATTTACAGCGAGCATCTAGCTCGGCTAATTTTACTTTTTCATCGTCCGTCATTAAAACCTCCAATCTCATATCATTCTTATATATTTTTTCGAAACCCAGCCTACGGTGCCATCGTTTAGTTTTGATTGGTACCATCCATTTTCTTCTCTCAAAAGTGTCATTTCTTCTCCCGATTTCAAAGCCTTAATAATATTAGCGGAAGTATCGGAGCTATAGGTGGTTCTGAAATTAAGTCCTCCGCAGTTATAAACCTGTCCCATAACGGTGCTTACATAATCTCCGGAGATATAGCCTTTATCGGTACGATACCAACCGTTTGAAGTCTTGGCAAGTAGTTGTACGACAGAATCTTTTGCATAATGGCCAAGTCTTGCAGCTCCAGTATTTGGTTGGGAACGGATAGTGAGATTGGTTGAAGCGGTGGTGATTTTACCGAGAAAAGTGATAGAGGTTTCTGTAAAAGAATTAGATGTGGAAGAATCAGTGTTTGTATTTGGTGTATTATTGTTTGTATTAGAGCTTGGGACGTTGTAGAGTATATTGATATCTACATTTCCAATGATTCCGGGAACCTGTCCGCTAGAAGTATATTGCCAGGCATAGATTTCTCTTGCAATAGTATTTTTGGGATTATACTGCTCATTGGGATTAATCGACAGATCCATTTTATTATAGCTGTTGTAATACCTGGCAATCCACCAATCATTACATTTAATTTGACTTATATATGGCTTAATATATGAAGTGTAAAAACTCATTCCCGTATATACTCCGAAATCGTATCCGGCAGACTCAATTACCTCCTGATAAGCGTTGATGATGTCTTTTAAGGTAGCGCCAAGCCCTTGTTGACACTTATCCTCTACATCTAACCATATTTTTAATCTTCTGCCGTTTAATACGGAGAGGACTTTCTGAGCATCTATTTTTGCTTTAGCGGCAGTAGTGGCATAACTATAATTGTAAACACCAATAACGTCAATATTAGTTTCTTTACAGCCCAGATAATATTCTTCGAATTTTTTATCAGGAGTTAAGTCTTTGCGAATAATTTTTAAGATAGCCTTGTTCATGCCTGCTGATTTGACTTTTTTCCAATCGACATTTCCCTGGTATGAGCTGACATCGATACATTTGGAGGTAGGAGCAGTTAAAGAGGAAGAAGTATTAGAAGTACCGGTAGAAGAGTAGTCAATCCATGTGGGAATACCGTACCATTTCCAGCCGTTTCCATCCAATGTAGCCTTCACACAATTGTCTTTACTGGATTTCATTTCTATGACATGTCCATTTCCGCAATAAAATCCCACATGATTAATTGCAGAAGCCGAAGAGCCTTTGAATACTAGACATGCTTTATTGCGCGGTAAAGATGAGATAACCCCTTTTTCATAACATTTGCTGTAATAATTTTGTGCCGTTGTATCAAAGCCGCTTACCGGGAATAAGGCCCCGGAACAATCAGCACCGATTCTCCCGAGACCTTCCTTTAATTTGTTTTCGTAATAGGTTTTATTGTATGTAGAATTACCGTAGGTTTTGTGAAGCTTATCGCAGAGAGCGGGAGTGATGATTTCAGCGTTTGCACCCCATAGGTAGATGGCTTTATTTTTATATAAATTTTCAAAGTGTTGTATTATATTGTTGACTTTAGTAGACATTTTTATCTCCATTAAGTGAGTTTATAGGCGATATAGAATTGTCATTTTACACATATTTCCGCCACCTGCATATAATTTAGCTCCATATCTTACCTTAATATGCCCATCAGATTTATCATAATAAGCACTCGCTAAATCATCACGCCACATTCCGTTCTCTCCCGCACCAATGTAAATATTTTTAGATGCGCCATTTACTTGGACATAAACCTCACTGTAGATGCCAATATAAATATTGTGATTGTTTGTCGTAGAACCAGGCTTTGCTATCACCTCATATCCAGTTGTATCCCCGTTCCACCATCCAGCCCCGTCATCAGTGATCATAATCTTTCTAACCTCAAAGGGGTTACCCAATTTTTTTGGTACTGAATCAGCACCTACTACATACTTTCCGCTAGAATCCTCATAAAATCGCATCCCACCTAATCTGTTACTGACAGAGGTAATTAAGTTATTTAAATTGGCAACAGAGGTGTTAACAGAAGTACTAACACTTGTAATGGAATTATTTAATGCTGTCTTAATTGATTTAAGTAAAGTAACATCGGCAGCATATCCGGCAGACTGATTTTCATTAGTAGTTACACCTTTGAATCCACCTAATTTGTTCTCAGCAGTAGTTCCATCGTTAAATTCTACATCACTTGCCTTACTCCAAAATGAATATCTTTCCCACTTTTTGTTGGTGGAAGTATTATCAATACATTTTCTGTATTTCCGACCGGTCTTAATTGTTTCTTGAATAGCCATTTATTGTCCTCCTTGTATTTTTGCTATTTTTATTGATTATTCATCTATCCATATTTCGCCGACCAGAATATCTGGTTCAGAAGCAGAATGGTGGAAGGGATTATATTTCTCTTTTTCTGATATAGCCTTTTGCCAAGTATTAATTTTGGCTTCTATGAAATTAAATAAATCAGCAGAATAGTTATGAAGACCATTTTGCTGATTTAATAATATATTTGCATCTG
The DNA here is from genome assembly GCF_030863805.1 of Kineothrix sp. MB12-C1. Lineage (NCBI taxonomy): Bacteria > Bacillati > Bacillota > Clostridia > Lachnospirales > Lachnospiraceae > Kineothrix > Kineothrix sp. MB12-C1. The sequence goes on along the minus strand of NZ_CP132957.1, from coordinate 497,792 downwards.
TATATTTATTATTTGAAATCAAATTATTATACGCTTCCGTGATAGAAAGGTTCCCTAGATTAACATCATGGAAAAATGTTCGTTCATCAATTCCATCAGGGAATATAGAAGTATATGGATATTGCATTTGTTATCACGCTCCAATCCAAACATCATTAACGGAGCAGATTTCTGGTTCATTATCGAAAAAGACACATTGGGATTTTTGTATCGTCATTATCTGCCCGTTTCTTATCTCTTCCTCGATGGTATTAATTGTTTCTGCACCACCGAGAGAATAGTGTGTTAATATGTCCTCATATTCTGTTATTTTTTTCGCTGCTAATTCAAACAGCCCACGTTCTTTATATCCATTTATTTCATTAATCAAGGATGCAACTGAATCGTCCGCATCCTTGAAATAATGTTGTTTTATTAGTTTATATGGAAAGTTACTGTATTCGTGGGTGTATGAAGAAGAGTTTTGAATTATAAAATCATCGATAGTAATCACCTTCCTTTTATTATTTTTTTACGTATATGTAATTTACCTAAATTTCAATTACCTTATCATATCATTCTATAATTCTTTGATTTATGATATCTAATTTTAAATATTACATGTTCATTTACTTTCTTTTTAAATTCAACTATAAATTGAATTTCACCTGATTTTCGGTCACAGACTTGGATATATTACAATTTAAAATTAACGAGTATTCCTTAATGGTAATGTTTCTAACAATATATACACATCTTTTATTAGTAGCGTTATTAAATGAGACAGTGCTAGTGCAATAACGGTTAGTTAGATTGTTATCATCAAAGAAATGAGGGATTCTTGTTTTAAATGTTTCAGCATTATCATCGGCAACAACGGCAAATTATATAATTCTTTTGGTATGCTTATTTCTCTTGTGTCAGGGTTGATTGTTGTTTTGGGTTCTGTGTCTGGATTTGCAGAAATTAAAGATATATTTATTTGAATATTTATATTATTTAAACCGTTTATCGATCAACGTGTTTTAAATTTTTATTTATATTATTTCATTTACCTTATTCTTTAGCCCAATAATCTTTTCGCTAATTTCTTTATGTCTCTGGTATAATATTTTAGTTGTTATAAGCCTATTCTCAGGTGTAGGATTCCTAAAAATTCCGTGGTAGCTATAATAATATTCTATTAATTACATAGGGTGTGCCGTAACATCAGATATGGTTAGCCCAGCAGTTGTAGGATAATGGGAATATGCCAAAGATATTTCCGAAGTATGATTTTCCATCATCAGGTTTACAACAACAGTACTAAGTACAATTCCATCGGCATTAAGGAGTATTGGGGCTTTTGAAACAGTATATGGACTAAATTGAGAAAATCCTATTATATATGTTGCGATATAGCTTGTGCTTGAATAAGAATAAAATACGGCAATAACCAAATGTCCGTATTTAGAAGACCATTCATTAGGAATAGTAATGTTTCCATCAATAACTTTCGGAACTGATTTATGTTCGTAGCTCTGAAGTTGAGGAATATATGCAGAGGCAATAAATATCCGAGTAGTCCCTGAAATTGTTGTATCAGTTTCAGAACCATCTGAAACTGTTGCTGTTAATATTCCAGAATACTCTCCCATAGAAATGTTATCAATAATAATAATATCATTCAATACAGCGGCGTCTATGTGATTTACAATCCATAATTCAAAATTGTTTGTTATGTAATTTTTTCTAATTTGCAATCTAGGAATGTAATATTGGTCAGATACTTCTACAGAGGATCCTAAAACATACCCATATCCAAAATCCATCCAAACTGTTGCAGTTCCCGGAGAATGCATTCCACGCACGCTTATTGTCACAGATTGCCTCTCACTTTCACTTAACATAAATTCCACAAGCTTTACAGATTTTCCAGCTGATACAGGAATCCGGTGAATGGTATTTCTAGTATCACTTTCGGTAATCATGTCGGCTAATATCATACCCTGTGTTGCATCAAGGGCCATTCCCGGTACCGTGGTGTTAAGATTATTTGTAACATTTGCTTTTAATAAGAATAGATTGTTACTTTCTATCTTATTATAATAATCCGTTAAATCAACAAATGTATTCCCAATCCATTCATATCCATCGGCAGTTCCATCGAGATTAATATATTCATTGTAATTGTCATTCCCAATCGCATCCGGCTTTAATACAAGATAAATGGTATTTGTATCAATATCTTCAATAGGAAGTGATTCCACAATCTGTTTTTTAAATGCATTTTCCCCATGCTGTCCTGCTACCTTTAAATCAGTATATTCTTTTGCCTGATTCAGTGCGTTATCGGCGCTGCCTGCAACATCTGCACCAATTTCCTCAGCAGTATGAGAGTGATCGATAGGAGCGGCATCAGTGATTCCATATTCTTCTAAAGTTGTGGGATTGCTACCATAAGTCACATGTCCGTTTGAGTCCACGGATACCCTGGTATATTCGCCTATATCTACACCACTTTCGGGATGAACATAGAGTGTATCAGTAAACTCAGCATCTTCTGGTACGGATTTCCCAATTGTATATCCGCTGTCTTTCAGTGTATATCCATTGCTATCGAAAATGGGAATGCCGCCATCTGTCACGGTAGACTGGATAGCAGGTATCTGCCTTTGGTTAATGAGATTACTAAGTCCCAATTGCTCTTTTGTAACGTTATGAGGATTGTTTTTGCTGCTTGTGTGTAATGTAAAATCTGTTTGTTTCGTTAGAGTAGCATCTTTATCTTGTAAAGATTTAATGGACGAATCTAATATATCCATGTTGGTGTTTTGCGTCTGAACATTATATTTTTCATCACTTGTTGGCTTTTGTAGTTTTAAGTTCGTTGTTAGATTAATAGTTTTCACCTCCAATTAATTGTTCTAATTCTTTGTGGGTATATTTACTTAACACCCCGTGTTTATATTCGGATAATGCCTTGTGTGTTCCCATTTCTTTTACAATATCATCATATAAAGGATAGAATTTATACATGGTAATCGTTGATGTCCAGGAAGAGAAATCATGGCTGACCGATTTGATAATATATTGTTCTGCTCTGTCAGAATCAGATGTTTGATAGGACACCTTTATATTGACATCATAAAAGGGAACGAGATTTGTTGTTAAGGTGATGCTGTCAGTTAATCTTGCATTTTTCCAATTTTCCCATTCGGCACGGGAGAGGGCGAGAGAGTCGGAGGTGATATTTTCGTATTCACCGCCGGTTTTTACGTCTAATATTTCACCGATTTTTTGTACAGTGAAAGGAGAGTTCTGTATTGTCTGAAACTCTATACTTTCGCAATTATATTTTTTCTGGAAATATTCCTTGGAATACTTTTTCAAAGTAGTTCCATCAGAGAATTTATAATTGTCACCGATTGTTCCGTCGGTGAGAACGTTTAAGCCGTGGGCCTGCCAATGACCGAGTAAATACGCATAAAATACAGTTGTATTATTTATCCTCTTGGATTTTATTTTGAAGACGAAAACAACGCCCTTTTCCAAGGCGTTGCTCTTAATGGCAGTATCTGTGTTTTCGTCCATGATGCTGATGGCTCCCAATCCGTTAATATTTATTTTAGCATCTGCACTATTGGCGGATGGAATCTTAATTGCCACAATATCACCATTATAGTATTTTTCATCATAGCCGTTTATCGTACATGTGTAGAGGTTGTTAGCGTATGTACAATTTTCTGTGTAGAAATCGGCATCAATCACTTTTCCCCATACTTCGCAGATATTTCTTACTTTATTTAATTCTGTGCTTGTATTTTCAGAAACATAAATAGATTTGAGGAATTCATTTGAAAACACTATATTGTCTCTATAGCAACTTGGAATCATTTGACAGATAAAGGTGTTTTGTGTATCGAAAAACATTTCATAATTGGGATATAGGTCACGAAGCTTTTCCAAAATGGTAAGAACAGAGATTCCGGATGAAAACTCTAAATCGTATGGAATAGCATTCCATAGAGTATTTTCTTTTCTATAGTCCTGCCATTTGTCATTATTTTGCGGCATGGCCTTATATTCACCGATATCGTCTACCACATAATTCCTAATATAGCCGAGTTGCGTTAAAACAGTGACCATCGCTTCACGAATTACGTTATATTTTATAACGGCTCCTGTGTTTGGATTCTCTTCATAGGCTGGTATGCGAGTAGTAAGAGCTCCCAATTGTCCGTTTTTGGTTCCATCCAATTTGGAAATATAGTCATTGCAATTGATAACGAGCTGATTCGTAGTGGCATCGTAATTACCGGATGTATTGGTATAGACATAATGTCCCATAGAATAATAGATATATTCTTGTTTTCTTAAGTCTAGTACGCCAAGATACAGGCGTAGTTCTTTATTGATCCAGACTACGCCTTCTTCCGATATCTTAGTATCGTTACGGTCAAATAATGTGGGAATCAATGTAACAGAGAAAGTCCTTCGAACGGAAGAGGTGCTGTCAATGGAAGCAGAACCGCCCACAATAGTACCTTGCAGGACATCCAAAATAGTTCCGTTTTCTTTTAATATTTCTATTTTAATATTATAATGAATGGAAAGCTGAGTCATTAAATCTAAGTCATATTTAGTTATCATAAATTCCACCATTCTTCAGCGACATCGGATAGATTCGCTTTATATAAATGTTCTTCGGAGAAGCAGTTGCCAATTTCCACCCATTCAAAGGAAATATCTCTATTATTATAGATAGAATCCGCTGTATCCGAAATATCGCCTGTAATTTGAATGAGCCATATTCTTCCGTCGAAATGTTTTAGAAGCTTGGGCATTCCATCGGAAAGAAAGTCTGTAACCTTTCTCTGGAATCGGATGCGTTCCCCGTTTTCCATTTCGAAGGTACATGTTTCCTCGTCGAGAGACATGAATTTTCCCCGGAAGGTGCCCTTATCGTAATTCGCCTTTGTGTTGCGGATATATGTGGGATATTTATTTAAAATCGTTACGTTGGATGAAGAAGGGAAGACTCTTGCGGTATCACAGAAGCCATCGCCGGCAGGAGAGCCGATAATATTATTTTTCTCAGCGAAGAAGATAGAATCGAACTTTGAATCGGCAAAAGCAGTATAATATTCGCTCTCTGTACCGTATAGTGTGGAAAGCAAGGCATATTCATACTGTGTATTGCTTGCATTAAAATAGTCGTTTGCTATAATGCCGGTTCTGAAATCTTCCAGGCTGTTTATTTTCTTGACGGCAATTGTCATCCAATTATGCTCACTATCCCTACGCTTTATTAAAACATGGGATACCGTTTTAAGATTCCAATCCACGTTACCGCCGGAAGTAGTATTGTTGAAATCGGCATGAAAAATTGTATCGAAATTCCATTCTTTCGGACAGTCCATCGTAGGATCGGATTCTGTTTCTTTCGTAATATATAGACAATCAAATAAGCCATTTTTCAATACGATATAAGTCATGTTTTTGACCGATGTGGGTGTAAGAGGAATCGTATGACAGTCCGCGCCCAGAATATTATTTCCTAGAAAAAACATAGAATATCACCTCCTTTACATCCATAGATCATCTATTTCTAAGTTTTTATCGTCGGGTTCTTCATCGGAAGTGTAAGTTTTCATAATGTCTTTATCTACGACATAAGTAAATAAATCATCGGTATCGATCCATTTATCATATAATTCGGGATTATTGGGCATCTGTCTTCCATACCATATATCATTCTCAAACAGAGGATTTTCCTCGACGAAAATTTCCAATTGGTAGATATCTTTTACTCTTCGAATCCAGATTCCAACCATCGCATTCGCATCAAAAGACTCAGGCTTCGAGTATAAAATATAGTTGCCCAAAGGATTGGGTACTGTAAGTTTAAATCGAGTCCTTCCATCATCATAAAGATATGAGCTAAGGATGAGAGAGTATTGTGTATTACTTAACTCGAGGATGGTTGCAGTCTGATTCAGAGACATGCCGCGAAGCAGTAGTGTAAAATCATCCGGGATTACGAAGCCTTCTTCATAGTGAATGGAGTTATTTCTCAGATCGATCATTCCATCTTCGAATTTAAAGGTTTTGTTGTCGCTGCATTCAATGACGGTTACATTGGTATGAAGCTTTATGTATCCATGTACAGCATCGTTTTCGGCATAGAGCAGGCCATAAGAGGAGGGCGCTTTGTAGTCAGTATATATTTGGATATATCCGGTATCGATTTCCATGCCATTTACAGTTGTGCCCTGGCAGCGTACGTAATATTTTGTATGATTATCCAGGGCTTTATAAGTATATTTGATGCTATTACCGTCATAGAGAGTATTGCTTTCGGAGAGCAATGTCTTAGTACCATCATATAAATAAAACCGATAGGATTGAATTTCTTCGTATTCTTTCTGGAAGTAATAGATAATGGCTTCATAGGATGCAGACTTTATAGTCTGTTCGTTTTCTATATTGTAAAAGTTGAATTCCGGGGCCTCATAGGTAGCAAAAAATAATTTATCGGATAAATCACTGGGGATGTCTTCCACATCGAATACCTGACATTGTGCAATATACTTTTTTCCATTGGTTAAGGTATTGGATGGAAGAGTATGAGTATATGTCATAGCATCTATTTTCTTATCGTAGACAACTGCCAGTGAATTAGCGTCATATATAATTAAGCGATTCGCATATGCTTGATTTCCGGCCCATGAAAAACTGATAATCTTTTCTTTTTTCGCATCGAAAGGAGCGATACGATTTAGTATTGTTTTTGCCATTTAGTTTAGTCTCACCACCTTAATAGATTAGTTTTTAATTAACTGTTCAGTAGTTACTTTTATTTCTTTAATTAATTCCGCAGATATGCATTTTATTTAAATTTCCACAGGGAACTTTCACCCATACACTTTGCCCTGTTTTGATTTGAGCGCTTGGGATTGCGCACTTTACTTTCCGCTCAGCACCCGATTCATCCTGAATGGTATAATATGTGAAGCCTCCCTTTGTAGTAATTGATTTAACAACGGATAAAAAGGTTATATCGTAGCTGTGCTCATGGTTTTTCAAGATAGACATAAACTGGGATACTAACAGTTTTACAGCTTCTATATCTTTGTTTAAAATATCGCTCATTTCTGTTTCCTTTCACAAGACGTATAGAACCACGCCCGTATTTCAGAGCGTGGTTCTGGTCTATAGCCTATGGAGTTCTTGCACAAGCATATTCGGAAGTCGGGTAATAATCGCATCGGATAATCCATTCACATCCTGAACTCCCTGCAATTGAATATCTCCTATATTAATTGCGATAGCTCTGTCATTCTTATTACTATTTATTATTCGGTCTACATCGGTGATAGAATCTGCAATTCCTGTAAACGGATTTATACCAGCGTTTACAAGAGCAAGAGAGTTAGTGCTGCCATCCATATATTTCCGGAGTCCCTGAAACATGGAAAATCTGTCATCCGATAAATCGATAGGAGTCAGGTGAGATGGATAACCAGTATCGTTATCATGAATGTTGCCAAGGAGAGTGCCCTTATTATTCATGATTTGCTCGGTCTGTTCTTCGTTAAATATAACAGTACCTTTCGGCAGATCGCTCATAACAGGTTCGGTGGTTATCTCGGCAGTTCCATCAGGGTAAACAGTTAACTCCGGTTGTCCATATTCGGAACGCAGAGCATTCTTTGTGTTGTGGGAGAGTCCTTTGTACCCGGTTATTGGGAGATGTTTAATATTATTGGAACCTGTAGTACCATTAGAGAAGGCACTGCCTACTGTACCGTGTTCTCCAATGCGAAGAGAACCGTGAAATCCATCTTTATCAATAGAAATAGATGCGTCAAAGTTTATTCCAAATTTACTTGAAGCATCCAGGGCCTTTTGCGTCAAATTATCAATTGCACTTGCGGCCTCTTCACATCTCTTCTGTATAGAATCCGCCATTTTAGTTACAATTTCTTGAATAAGTTCAGCGATACTCTGAATGGAATTTTCACCGGTAGCAAAATCATTAAAAGAAGTCAACCAAGGGTCTTGTAGTTTCTCGTATACCTCTTCTCCGCCGGTCTGTATAATATCGATGATACTTCCTTCGCCAGCAGTAGCTTTATCCTTATTATCGGAAGAAGTTGCAGCATTATCGTCGCCGCCTCTTGAACGTCCTCCACTGCCATGTTTTCTGCTTTTACCACTTACTCCAATAATTTCACCGAGTCTGGTTTGCAAATTTTCCCATGCAGGAATGTAGGTATCGTTTATATAATCCACTTGATTGGAGAAAGCAGTATTGCCAGTTTGGAGTGCAGTAGCTAATGCACTCATCTGACCATCAATTGCTGCAACGGCGGTTGATATAGCAGAAGCTAAACCGATAAATCCGGAATCGGCAGTGAGAGCTCCTTCATCGACGGTATCTTGTGAATCTTCGTTGCTAGAGCCGATAATAGAAGAGAAGTCAATGGATTCAAATTCTTTACATTTTTCTGCTATCTTTCCGAACCCCTCGCTGATAGCAACTAGTTTCTCGGCATAATCTTCTTCTTCGGGAGTGGGAAATGTAAAATCGTTAAAGAGTTCTGTTAGTTCATCCAATAAATCCTTTAACGTTGCTAAAGTATCATTTAAAGGAGAGAGGCCTTCAGACACATCTGTTCCGATATTAGAGGTAGAGTCAGAAAGCGAAGATACAGAAGAAACAATATCATTTATATTAGAAGAAAGAGGGTCTAAAGGTGTGTCTGCAAGTTCTCCAAATGCGTCCTTGGTAGAATCCAGGTAACCTAGAGTTTCTGTGTTCATTCCTGCAAACAAGGATAGTTGCCCCATCATCTGTTCGTTGCCGTGATACATATCGGTAAGGATACCTAAATAGGATGCTTTAACATTCTGGAAAGCTTCTTCACTCATGTTAAGAATATCAGATTCAGAAATACCGAGTTCTTCAAGGAGAACCTTCATTTTGGCTTCCTCGGCGATTTCGGAAAGTTCTTCCCAACGAGATTTATACTCCTCCATACCTTTTATCAGGTTATCGAAGTGCTTTTCGGTTTGTTCTATCTGTACATCCCAATATTTATTTGAAGCTTCTAATGCTTCTTCGAGTGTTTCCCTACGTTCTTCAAGAATATTCTTCTGTTTTTCTAGTCCATCGATAACTTCCTGGATAGTAGCGATTTCGATATCCCGCTTTTTATCTTCGACTTCCTCGCGAGCTTCTCGTATGCCGGATGTATTCGCTTCGTGAACCATTTGACCATCTTTATATACGCTTATGGTTTTCTGGTTCTGCATACGTTCCAAATCATATTGCGCTTTTTGAAGGTCTATTTCTCTCTGGCGGGCATCGGCAGCATCATTGATCGCCTCGATAAGTGCCTGCTTGGCCTCAATCTCTTTATCTACGCCTTTTATCTCATCTTCAATGGCATCGATTTGATTCTGATAGAATTCTTCAGCGGCCTTCTTTTGTGCTTCCAGACTTTCGACTTGTGCATCGCGTTCTTTTTGGATGGCATCGATTCGTTTATCAATTTGCTTTGTGATGTAGCTGAAAGCGGACTCATAGAGTGATTTCATTCCACTCAGATATTGGTCTTCGTATTTCTCATACTGATCTAAATATTTCTTCTTCTGGTTGAAATATTTCACATATAAATGTCTGAGGGCGTCAAGATATTGCTTCTCTGTGATTTTACCCCGATCTTTTAGGGAGTCGAGTTCAGAAAGCTCTTTTTCAAAAGCTTCGAGATAGGCATCGGCGGCTTCTTTCCCTGCCTTGCCAGCAGAGCCACCACTACCATTAAAGTTAACGTCTAGTTCCCCAAGATTTAATACTTCCTCTTTAAACTTTTCACCTGCTTCTTTAATACCCCTTGCAGCAAGAGACATACCTTGCTTATCACCAATGGAGGCGGCTAAATCAAATTGGTTTTTTGCATTAGAAAGAGAAACAAGAGATGATGAAGAGATATTTGCTGCTTTTGCCAAAAGAAGGATTTGTTGAATATCAGAAGTCGCATTAATTTGTGTAGAATTTACAAGCAACTTCTTTAGCTGAAGAACAGCCAATGCTTCTCCACAGTTTCCCGCTTCAATCTGTTCCATTACAAATTGTGAAATATCTTCTTCGGTAGAATTCGCCAAGTCAAATCCTGCTTGAGCAGCTTCTTTTTTTGCAGCAATATATTCTTCATAAGAATAACCAAGCTTTTCTATCATGACTTCTTCGCTATTCACGATACCAAGAGACTCAAGCATAGACTGAATAAGTAGATACTGTTCTCCACTTGCTTGTGATAAACTAGGATTTAATGAATTTGTTACGGTAGTTGCTAATTCATTGAATGCTTGCTTAACTTCTTCTGGGGTGGAAGAGGAATCTGAAAGAACTTTAGCCAAGTGTTCAAACGAGGAGGGATCAATATCTATTCCCTCGATTTTGTCTAATTCTCCTATGGAAGCTTTTATTGAATCGAGCATCGATAGGTCTACCTTCTCTAGTGTAAAGCCATCTTCTGTGAAAATAGTGTTGTATGCAGATTTCAATGAATCAAAGGTAGGTTTGAGTTGAGTATTAAGTAAATCTATTGTATTGGAGATGGATAATATTTGATTTTCATTGGATTCTTCATTAGCTTTTTTCTTAGCTTCAGTGAATGCCACCATCAATTTCTCGGCATCCTTTATTTGTTCTTTTAACTCTTCCCATAAATCTAAATCATCTTGGGTTTTGATATTTTTCCCGTAAAAGCTGTCTATCTGGTTCCCAAGTTCATTATTTCTGGATTCCTTCTGGGAACCATTATATTTTATGTCATAACCACTAAAATCTTTTTTCGCCTCATCCAAAGATTTTTTATAGTTTTCCTGAACTTGTGTGATATCTGTATCATAGCCTAAAGCCACGCGAAGTTCTAACGGTGATTTATTCAGCATTTCTGCTATAATATCAATTAATCTGGTAATTTCATCTTGGTTAGATTGCGAAATATCATTATAATCTAAGGTAAATATCTTTTCAAATGCTTGAACTAATTTGCCTTTATCGGCGTCGTCAAGTTCTCCCATTGGCAATATAAATTTATCTCTGATGTATGCGTAAGGGTCGTTAGGATCATAAGCATTCATAGATTCCATATAGCTAGAGTCTAATCCTTCAACTATCCTAAGGGCAATGTTTTTTGTATTTTCATCTAGATTTTTGAAAGTCTGCTTTGACTTCATTGCAGAAACTAAACTTGGAAGAAAATCAGACCATATACCGTTTATTCGGTTAGACATTTCATTGGCCTTTTGAGATTGTGCATCTATAGAATCATCAACGGGTCCGTAAATTGCCTGTATCTGAGTATCGATCTGCTCCTGCAGTGATTTTATTTCACCTGGAGATAGTTGAAATAAGTCTTGATATATCTCAAAATTTCCATCTAAATCATATTCTGCTCTGAATAAACTTGAAGCGTCAAAACCTAAGGAATATAGTTCAGTGCGTCTATCACCGTTAAGCTCTTTATAGAAGTTTTGTGCTCCTAGAGTTAATGCATTTAGGTATGCAATATCTGCTTCGCTATTTTTGCCGGAGAATATAGGACCAGTGGCATTCTCATCTATTTTTATGCCATCATTTGCAAGATTCTTTAGCATTTGCAGGGAAGCTTCATTATCTTTCAACGTTTGATTATATTGTTCTAATTTTGTATTCGCATCAACAATCTGAGTTTTAGCGGCATCGAATAATTCATCAATACTTTCAGATGCCTTAAAGTTCGCCAAATCTTCTTCTCGCGCAAGTAAATTCTCTAATTCTTCACTTGCTATTTTACCATTTCTTCCAATGTTTAAAATAGAGTTACCGTTTTCATCCAAGCCTGTTTTTAATTCGGGAAAAGCATCGGCAAGTCTATTACTTATAGTAAGAAACTTTTCATATTCCTCTGTTGATAAATCTATATTCTTATTAGTAGCAGTGTCTACACCTTTTGACAACTCATCAAAGGATTTAGCTACTTCATTAACCAGTTGCTTATGTGAGCTTATACGTTGTTGAGTTTCATTGAACTCACTGTTTAGTTCTTTCATTACTTGTTGTGCCAGTTCGACCCGGTGGATGTAATTACTTATTGCCTTGATACCTTCACCGAAAGCCCATGTAATTCCAGTGATGAGAGCCGTCATGCCAATAGAAGAGAGGAGTTGCATAGAAGCTGAAAGCGCCTTGGTTTTCAGGCTTGTATGTGAGAGTGCATTTGATGTTGATTTAAGGTATGCTTGAAAGCCAGCAATTGCTTCTCCTGATGTTTTATAGAGCGTACCTGATTTTTGGGTTGTTTCAAGAAAACTAATAAATGCCGTGTCTGTTTGGCCAACGATTTTTGCTAAAAAATCAAAATTATCAATATAATCATCAAGGTTGAATTTATCATTACCAAAAATTTTACTTAAAGAGCCTTTGATGTCATCCGTTAAAGGGTGTATCTCGTGTAAATTTTTAATAGGAGTTGATGCCCCACTCAATCCATTTTTTTTCTCGTAGCTTGCGAGCACATTGAGATAAATCCATTTAATTGCTTCCAATAATTAAATATGATATACTAAAAAATATAGGGGGTGTTGATTATGCTTAAATATTGTCCGAAGTGTAAAGAAGAACACAAACCGCCATTATACGGATATTTTCCATTTATTAAGGATAATACTAGAATGTGCGAAGAACATAATTTAATAATGCAAGATACAGGTTTGACGGATGAAGAATGTAGAATAATTATATTTACATCAGTGGATATCTCCTTTCTTGAAGCTATGATAGCACTCAAAGAAAAAGACCCGATAGAGTTTCAATTGAAAATGAGTCAATTTAAAGCAAGCTTGTCACAGCAAACAAAGACAAAGGAAGAGAAGAGAACCAATCAGGTTATTTGTCCATTTTGCAGTTCCGATAATACAAGTAGAATAAGTGGAATATCCAAAGCGGCTTCTGTAGCAATGCTGGGGGTGTATGCCATAGTAGAAAGGAATAGACAGTGGCATTGTAATAATTGTCATAGTGACTTTTAACTGTAAGATATAACTTTATTGTAACTATTCAGTAAGTCTGCGTATTTACTGTGCTGACCGTAAGAATACGTGGAAAAGCAAATGAAAGTCCCATCACTGAAGATCGTTCTAATGGATTTTCACAAAGCAATCTTCGCTTTTGTAACTGTGAGAGAACTGGACAATTATCTTTTATTTTCTCTTTTTCGTTTTTGGAAGTCGTAAAAAGAGGAGCATAATTACTCACTATTTATACGCACCGTATAGTTACGGTTGGCTTTTTCTCTATCACACTCAATGATAGGTTGCGGACTATACCTTGATGAATATTATAAGTATCCACCCGCTCTGGTAGTCTCTGGGACCGGCACTTTCTTTTAGATATGGAAGAAGTACGCCTGTCTGCTGATTCGGATATCGTGCTACATTACGAGTCACACGAGCCATTCCAGTCCTTGTACAGTTATTTCTAAATCTGTAAACCATGTAGCCACACATGGTTATATAAAGCGTTTTGCCAAAACCCTTTTGTTTATAAAATATAAACTCATTCCTGTTTTATCTATAGCTTTTAACCATAGCAGTAGGGTTTATCTGAACCTTGCAAGATTTGCGCTGTATCATGTTTGCGATAATCCAGATGATTTGACGATAAATTTTCAATTATATTTTTACCTATTGAATCTAATAAATCTTTACCGATGGTTTCTATATTGTTATCCTTTTTTGTATTTCCCATCGATAAATTGGAAGGAAATTGTATGGGACTTTTTAGAGGTGCAGAAGAATTGATGGCAATTGTTACTTGTTGAATGTTTGTTAGGATATCCTTAAATACACGAGCCATTTCAGTTCCGCTTTTTTGTGTAGCAGCAATCATGTCAGTTAAAGAAGATGTAAATTCATCGATATCCATTTTTGAAGAGGCTGCCTGTGAACTTACGGTAGCCATTTCTTTTGTAAGTTTAGTCATACTTTGTGCGGATTTATATCCCGCCTTTTCCATCGCCTGTACATCAGCGAGATAATCAGCGGCCAACTTACCATATTTACTTGCAGCATCATAGGATGTATCGGCGATTTTTGCCAGATCTGACTTAGATAATGAACGGTTAGCTTTGCTGATTTCAGTAACTAGAGTATCTATCTTTTTTAATTCGGAAACAGCGTCTTTGAAGCTTCCGACGACTGCCATCAAGCCTTTCGTCTGAACGCCTTTACCACCGGATTTCTCTAATATTTCTTGTATAATTGCCGTAATCTGGTTTGAATTCATTTCGTGAATCCTCCTTTCATTTTAAATAAATATAAGTTTATATGCTTGCTAATTTTACGGCATATTGTACTTTGTAAGCCTTCATATGCTATACAAGTTATTTGGGAATGATTAAAAAATGCTCTATATAGAATTTGCCGCATATTCTAACATACAACATAAAAACAAAATAGGAATAAATATGCAATAAAGAAGCCTACCCTCTTTACTTTGTGTAAAGGAGTAGACTCTTGAAATACTCAGTGAGTATCATAAAGTATTAGTTTAGATAAATCTTATTTTTCAATATATTGATACCATTCAATTTCTACATTATCTTCTAAAGCATCAAGTCCAATTCCGCTAAATTGAATGGATGACATCTTAGTAAAATCTTCTGTATTCAATACGAGCGATACGTCATCAATGTTCTGAGGAACATAATCTAAAGAAAAGCCGGAAGGCATATTAGGAACAATGATTACACCCGAACAATTTGAACCGTCTTTATAGTTAATTGTCATGTATGTCATTCCTGTTCTCCAGAAAAAGTCCTTAATTTCTCCATAGAATGAATATTTTAATTTGATCTTCACATAATCTGCATTTTCCGGACAATATATAATGTCTTTTGTAGAGTAAAGCTCAGAATGGATTAGCTCTATTTCTCTTTTAGAAATATTATCTTGTCTTTCTAATAAGCAAAAACCTTCTTGTGTAATAACTGCATTATATCTATCCTTGATTGCTTCCCATGTCAAAGGATTATCTAGATATTTTATGTGAAAGTAAATAGTTTCATCTTCCAATATAATGTATTTGGGAGCCTGTTCTGAGTAGAAATAATCTGCAACCTTTTGGTCGAGCCATGGAATGAATTCGTTACAATTTTGAATAGAAGGGCTGTAAACCATATTTAAATCGGTATAGACGGCCTTATATCCAATTTCCCATGGATATGTAGTAACAGTATCATTTCCTATTGTTTCGAGAATATTCGATGGGATATAGGTATTGTCATATAGCTCAGGGAGTAAGGAGCTGTCTGTTAAAGTCGCATAGGTAATAAATTTATTTTTAAGACTTTCCTTAATTTGCCCAAAATTGTTATGAAGATTTATACTCAATAATGAAGCAATCAATAGGCATCCAACTATTGAAGCAGCATAATAAAAGGCATATTTTTTCTTTGTCCTGATTTGTAAATGCATTGTACTAAAGTCAATGGATAAAACTACAACAGAAAAGAGCATAGAAACCAGCCAAATCCCCATAGCAATTCCGTGTGCAGTAACAGAATATTTATATGCAAAAAATAGCGAAGCGCAGCAAGAAATTAAAATAGCTGACTTGCGGTAGTTGACTAAAAGTGAAATGACTATAAGCATAATGTATATTAAAACAATAATTAGTAAATATCGATATTCTTGGTTTGTTATGGCATCATCCCATTGCTGTGTTTTCATCCATCCGCTGGATATTCTCAATATTCCGGTAACATATTCATATAATCCTTTTAAAGATGGATTATAAATTAAATATGAAACAGGTGCGATTATTAAGGAGGGGAGCATTAATAAAATACTTTTTTTGTCCTTATCAAAGAAAAAGCGCAGAATAATGAAGATAGTTATGAATGCTACGCCGCTAGTAAAGGTTGAAAATTTACAAAAAAACATTAAACTCAATAACAAATTCGTTATTATAATACTCTTACTATTACCTAAGAAATAGATTACAACTGATAATAATAATAAATATAATTGATAATTATCTCGTTCAGATTCAAACATTGCAGATATATAGACTAACACTGATAAAAATATGGCAGTGAATGATACCTTATTTTCTATGTATAATCTGTATATCCAATATAATAATAGAATATGGATTGCAAAAATAATGCCCCAGATGCCGATACCAATCCAGTAGGTTAATGAATTGTCCAAATTCATAAGATAGCATATGTAACCTAACGGTCCATATGTGAAGTAGATATCAGTGCCATATTTTAAATTTAAAGAATTAGCTATATTTAAAAAATAACGCCATGATGGATCTAAATTAAATCCTCCAACCTTGTAAACAATGTTAGGTATTATTAGTAAAAACTGGATAACAAATAAAACTATCACAGCTATTTTTTTGATAGGAATAGATTTATAAAATTTCAAACTATTTAACATAGAAATCCACTTTTTATTACTTGCAGCACTAATGGTATATAAAATAGTAATAAGTGAGAGGATAAATAGAAATAAAACAATAACATTTATGTAGGTGCTATTTAGCTTTGCAAATTCGTAGCTAATTAAAACATTGCCATTAAGAAGTTCACCATTTTGATATGTCTCTAAATTGGGTGAATTTTGTTCATAATTTGTCATCAGTATTAAATAAGGAAAATTATTATTTGTGCACTCTTTAGCAGAAATGTTTATTTGATAAATATGATTTTTTTTCAGGGTAAGTGAAAAATAATCGGAATACCATTCTGCATTCCCTATATCTGAGAGGGAAATGCTTCTGTCTAATATTAAATTATTGTCATCATCCATTATTGATATATGTAAAGAACCAGTAATTTCTGATTCCGATTTGATTAAATAATATTTTAATCCTTTTAAATGGATATTTTCAGAATTGAAACTTTGTGAAACAATGGTATTATCATTCAATTCAATTAAAGAATGTTCACTTACAACTGGGTAAAAAACCTCACTATCATATCGTAACCCTTGATATGGAAAGAGATAATAACATAATGTGAATATGCTTATAAATATAACTGAAATACAACAAATTATAAAAAACTTTCCCTTAGAATTAAATTTCATTCTTTTCTCCTAATTAATATTATTTTCCAAGTAAATATATCATAAATTCCAATATACGGCAATGATAAGTCTATTTAATTCACGGATAAGTTTATGATGGACTCAATGATATGTTAAGGTATTTTTATTGATTTACCCATTTTCTTTATTTTCACTTTTTTCATCAGTTTTATGGACATAATCATGCACAATACCGATGAATTCTTTCAAGAATTCTTTTTTGACTTCATCGGGTTCCATATCTTTAGAAGCAACAGCTAGTTTTGTGAGCATTGTTATGTAATCTTCGCTGTGAGCTAAAGCATCATAAAGTGCCAATTTAAGTTGCATCATAAAAAGTTTCATTTTAAAGTATTTAATCATTTTAATCACCATACCTTTCTTACATGCTTTGCTTTTCTGACATTGTTTTCGCTTTCTTCACGGAAGTTTCGATTTTCGATTTGAGCCATTCGTCGAAGGAACCGTATACTTTTTCAATTATTTCTTGCGTTCCGGCTGAGATTAGCATGATGGCCTCTGTATATGCTTTGAGGAATGCTTCATTCTGAGCAGCATTATCGAATTTGCCGGAAGCTTTCAGCGAATCGACATAAGTTTGATTTACATGAAGGACGGCGTCCGTCACATCCGATAGGGCATCTTTAATCATATTACTTATAATCTCATTTTTTACCGATTCTTCTATAATGGTACTCTCGTTGATTTTAGCTTTCGTCAGGCTTACGATATAATAGGCTGCCACCGGCAGAATCGCAGTTAGAATCGTATATAATACATTGTTGATCATTTCATTGAATTCCATATTTATAGTAATAACCATACCTTTCCCATAGTGCGTTGAAATGTAACTATTCAGTAGGTCTGCGCATTTACTGCGCGGACCGTAAGGATACGTGAAAAGATAAGTGAGGGTACTGAACAGTTACGTTGAAATGTGTCTTTATGCTATAATATTTTAGCAATATTATACTGCGCCGAGCAAAGCGAGTGTGCAAAAATATACCGTGGCCGCTTGCGGTCAAGGTATGATTCTTTCGAGATGTGAGATTTTATCCTATCCAACGGCATCGGAATCCAAGGGATTCTGTTCCGAATTGAATTTGGTATCTACCATTTTTATTCCAGCAAGGCCGAGAAGTTCGGTTCCGAAAAATGTAAATACACATGTTGTTAAAGTAGGGCTTATCTCGATGCCAATATATTTTTGCAATAAAATAGCAGCGATAGTATAGGAAACAATGGCTGCTACGCAAAGGAGCACAATTAGCTTATTAAATTTAATGCATAAACGAAATGGAATAGATAATCTGAAAATCTCTACTTTTAGTTTTCTCTCTTCACATTTCATCTCTGCAATTTGTTTCTTTCTTTCCAATTCACGCATAGTATTAGCGTGAGTTCTCTGTTTTGACATAATATCTTTCCCACATATTCTTACGGTCAGCGCAGTAAATGTGCGGACCTACTGAATAGTTACTAAATCATTTGTTTTTTCGATATCTTTATTATCAGAAGACATAATCTCATCGATAATTTTCTGAATTTCGGGATTGAAGTTTTTCAGTCCGGATAAATCACATTTGTTTAATTCTTGTTTCGCTTTTATTTTATCTTTTGAGAGAGTATAACCGTGAATCGCCATGTAGATCATATAGTGTTCGATCGTATCGGCAACTGTTCGCCATGGAATGAATGATTTCACATTGGAACAGGATTTACAGATTTTGTAAGGTTTTCCGCAAATAGAGCAGTGCGCATTATATTTTTCGCCCATAAGATCTCCTTTGAACTTGGGGCAGCATGAATGCCGCCCCGGATATTAGTATTAGTCTTGTTACTATTCACGGCCACTATTCCGCGAAGTCATAATCGCGATGCCAAAGCTTTATCTTGGCATTTTTATGCGATTTTGCGAGTACTTCGGACGCCAAATTGCATTTTCTTCCTGCAATTTGTGTGATATTGTTGCTGTGAGCACCATGGGTGTGAACAGTAGCTTAGTCTTCGCTAATGATGATGTCGAACAGCTTACCATCCTCATCGCAGTAGTTTTTCTGCAACTTATAAGATGCGGAATGCTTTCCGTCCGGTGTGAGATTGACATCCACAGTAGTAGGGTCAATCTGTGCTCTGGATACGGAGATAACGCCGGAATATACCGTGTTCACATTACATTTGTTATGGAAAATAGCGTGGATCAATAGAGATTTTACCTTAGGCACGCTATCGGTTCTCTTGCTGACCTTTACAGCAGTAGATGTTTCTTTTTCGTATCTTACGAAAATCTTTCCTGTTACGTCATCAGGCATTGTAATAGTTCTTGTAGCTGCATCGATTGTGAACTTTCCTTCGCCGGCTGTAGCGGATACTTCGTATGTCTTACCGAATTCATTGTTTTCGTTAATCAGTTTTACATATTTTACTTCTGCGCCTTCTGTACCCACAGGTACATATTTCAAGACTGCAGTGTGGTCGGAGCCGATGGTAATCATTTCGGATACAGGCATAATAAGCTTCTTATCATCTTCTGCGATTTCTTTCTCTGAACCGAACTGGCTTGCCATAAGGTCGAGGGAATGTACGCTATTCGTAAAGCTAAAAGTACCTGTCTGAGCATTGTAGAAGGTTGCGATTTCTGCACCCATTGAATCTGTTACAGTAACGCCGTTGGCTGTTGTCTGTAAGGCTGGACTTTCAATCTGAGTGTATCTGCCGGTAATCTCATTTGTTTCCGGGTCATACTCCTCAACCGCTCTGATTTTTTCAAGAATTACTTCATTAGGATTAAACATAAGTTAATCTCCTTTCGTTTTGTCGGCAATAAGAGAGAACTTTATTCAAGATCTCCCAGCCAGTTTAATTGTTGTTTGTCTACATCTTTCAGGCTGATTCCATAGCCTGAATATCCACTCTGTAGCAATAGGTTCGCATTTTGAATCTTGCTGATTCGTTGGACAGAATCCATAAAAGCATTGATTTTCATGTTCCAAACCTCAGAGTGGTTATATTTAAACCCTTCACTATTTATCATAGCAGAGATTAAATTTTTTAATTGAGAGCGATATTCTCTATTTTTATTAGCAAGATATTCTTCTTTTGCATCTTCAATTAGGATGCGTTTCGTCGTTTCATTTCCCGGCAACTGATTGTTGCGTTTCAGTCCGTGTATTTTCCGTAGGACTTCAGTAATAAGAAGATATGTGAATTCATCCACTACGATATTGTCATCGGGATGATATAGAATTAACTTCTCACTGTCATCTTGCGCTTGGCTATAACGCTGAAACTTCGACCAATCTAAATCTCCGAATATAATCGATGTCATTTCCTTCGTGAACATTCGATATGTCATATGGTAAAATAATTCAAAATCACTTATTTGGGTATAATCGATTCCGGATTCGTCCAATTGCCACTTTAAATCTGCCGGAGTGGAAGTGAAAGTATGTATGAGCTGGAAATATTCTCTTTCCCCGTAGTTACAGATTTCATCTAATGTAGGCTGGGAGATAATAATCCCTTCTTTAATGATGAAATCTTTTCCTCTATATATTTGAAGTTCATTATTAATTAAGCTTTCCAATGGAACGATCCCTCCTTACCGATTAAGCGCATTGTGTATTTTGAGATGCTAATGGCGATACTGTCGAAGTGACAGCACCGCCATTAGATTGGAGAAAGGTAAACACATTTATATAAACTTAGGGCCCTAAGATATCATGTAGGTATGATGGTTTCTTATTTCATTTTTGAACCGGCCGCTGAATTCACCGTTTAAATATAGTAGATATTCGGAGGTAATCGCTCCGGATGTACATAGATTTAGATTTGATTGCTCACAAGGAACATGTTTGGAAGTCACTTTTAGCCCGGGAAAAATTTTTATCTCCACATGATTGTCCCGGTCGCTGAATTTATCTTTTACCACGTTGCGCAGGGAATTTAAGATAATAGTGATTTCACGTATGGAGTAACCTGTTTTTTTGTGAATTTCCTCTATAACATATTTTTGAGTATAATATTTTTGATTGTAACATTTTTTTGATTCCAATATTGTAATCGCTCCTTCCTCTCCTAAGTAACTTTAATTTGGTTACGAAGCCCAAGGGCTAATCATAGTTAAATTTCCGAATTGACCTTCTTTTTTGTAATTCGATATCCGATTCCATATAACTTTATATCATTTCCGTCCTCCTCCAGTTGTTTGATTTCGGATGTTGACTGTAGAATCGCTTTTTTGAAACTTTCGTTGCCGCATAGATACAATATCTGTAAGAGTGTATTCTTTACTTGGGAATTCTCTTTATCCTCCAAGGAACTCAACAGCTTATATAAGGTAGAGAAACCAATTATTTCACTTTCTATCTCGGATACCAGGTTTGTATATAGAAGTTGTGATTTCTCACGTTTTTCATCATTGTCAGAATCAGAGGCATAGATATTCTTTTTCTCACTTATATATTTCCTTAGCTGGGTATAAAGCTTGTCAATTTGTTTCTGATTTACGCCGGAAGTCCTGAATAAGCGATGATTCAAAATAGATACAAATGGCAGCCAATCCTTTTTATAAGGATTTTTAATTCGGAATCCATTGATGATTGTCTGCAAATAATCCATGGAAGTATCATATTTACAGTAGTTTTTTTTATCGGGGTTGTAATATCCCTTCTGCCTCGCTATATGGGAGAAAAAGTGAGGCATCCTCTTTCTGTCATCTTCATCGGTAAGGATATCCTTGTATTTTGCACGAATCTTATCCAGTTCTTTGGAGTTATCGATGTCGAATTCCTTTTTTGCTTTATCGATTTCAAGTCCTGACATAACATCTAATTGGCAGATATCATAGTACAATTCCCTGATATCTTCATAAACAGAGCCATGGTACATTTTATCCCACAATAAAGAATTGAGTTCTTGAGATAAATTGATAATTTCTCCAATTTTATTTACGGATGTTTTAATATCCAGGTCAGCCTGTTCTTCCGGCGTGTAATATCTCTTGACCTTTTTGGCAGAGACAAAAGAGGTCGGTATTTTAAAAGTATCATAATTTCTCTTGGCAGCTCGGATAAGTATCTCATTATCGCTTAGCATCACGCTGTCACTATCGAAGTCAGCACCTGATAATCGCTGTAATACATTCTCACCGATGGAATTGATTGCTATAATTTCGTTTGTAAGATTAAAATAGCGATCGATCAATTTGTTTTCCGTATTATATGGAAGCCATATATTTCCGATGGTTACGTGTGGGGAACGGGAGGCGATTAGTGTTTTATTATAGTGAAACCTTTTGCTATGTATATTTCCTTTACCAATCTGACTTTCTCCATGGAACCTTCCGATAGTCTGTTGCAGCATTTCCATAGGATTGCCCAGAAGAGTGGAGTAGTTGCCGTTTACATATACGTGACCATTCTTTAAATTTTTATAGAATGCTTTTAATAGGTCGATTAGGAACTCCTGATAATATTTCGTGTGGGTGAAATCATCATTGATACACATCAAGTTATATATGACGGCATTTTTATTTGTCATCGGATGTGATAAAGGAGTCATCGTATCAATATCAGGATACTTAATAAAATACCTTACAACTTCCGGGTTGCTTTTAAGAATTTGGGCAAATTCCAGGGAATCTTGCAGAAACTCTCTTACCTCATCTTTTGTCATTTGCAGAGTATTAATAAGCTGGTAATGGGTCTGTACTAGCCGGCCGCCGAAAAAGTGAGTTTTCTTATCGTGCTTAACAACGCCGAAATTAGGATAGAGATGATCCAGCCAGTTATCCAATGTATCGAATTTCAAATATTTAATGCTGCTTGGGGTAGTAATTAATTTCACATCTTCGATTCGTTTGGCCCTTGTTTTCCCGTTTAATTGTGAAATATCAGTAATATGATTATCTTTAAACCATTGTTGGATATTACAATTGAAGCAACAAGATTTGAACATAAGGTTTCTTAGTAAAACCATTCCATATTCTTTATAATGTCCAAAGAGTGAAATATCCAGAAGAGATTGTCCGTCCCATATATTATTAGAGATCTCACAATTTCTTTCCGTCGTTGTCAGCCATCCGTCCTCGTCATGAGTGGCGATGACGTCTTCTCGAAATATGCTTTCATAATCGTCGATTAGAAGAATATTTTCAGGTGATATAGGAAGTGTGCCGATAATGCTACTGGAAGGAAGGGATATATAAGATTCATAAGCGGCAAGATCGATTTCTTCTCCTTCCTTTAATGAGATGGAACCGGAACTGAATCTTAACATCGGTTCGAATAATGGTTCGTTGATGAACAGACATTTACCGACACGGGCCGATCCGGAAGATCTCTTTAGACGGCAATATTTAACCCCATTACAGACAAAGCCATCCTTGTATAGTTCTTTCCTCAATTGTGCATTTGTTTTTAGCACTTTAGGTTCTTTTTCCTTTTGATATTGGGTCTGTACATTTATAATTCTTTCCGTGTCCTTCTTATCACGGATTTCAACAGTGATGGAAGAGAAGTAGGGAGGTATTCTTTGTTTGTCTATCGGAGTTTCTACCTTTTCACCAATCTGAATTCCAACGATTTCTCCTTCTTTATTTTGTGCAATACAATCGGTGAACACCAGATTCCTATAATCATAACCAAATTTCACATAGGTATTTCTAGTCATCTGATTCCATTCCTTAATGGAATACTTGAAAGTAAGATTAATTACGCTGACAGAATATAAATGTTTTTTTACTTTGAAGGAAAAGTCATTCCGTCTATATCTCTTATAGTAGATATGTAACAGCTCGATTAAGTCCAGGCTGTCATCAAAAGTATTCGTAAATTTCCGTAAGTTATATTGCCCGTCTTTAAGTTTCAAATTATATCCATCCGGGTTATTCTCGAGAAAGTGGGAAGATAAATAAATATCCTTAGCATCGATCGATGGTATATAGATTCCAGTATGATTCAAGTGTCAGCCCTCCTAGTTTAGATTTCATAATTATTGCGTAAGCTTTCTTCCCATCGAAAATCAGATGCAATGCGAGAAGCGATGGGGGAGCCTTTGCGTTCATCCTTACCTCTGTAATCAGCACTAAAATCATTCGTATAGATTCTGCCACTATAGGTCTTATGAAGCTCGTCACGCGTTTTAATCGGGTGAGTATGTAACTTATTGTAAAAATAATTGTTCGATGTTAGATGAGTAGTCATTATTTTTGCTCCTTTCGGCGAGGCCAATTTCAAATTCCAGTGGATGGTTGCAATAGGTAATTCTCCTTTTGATTTTCTATAACACCAAAATTAAGAACATTCGTTCGAAAATTACATTGACAGGAACTAATGTTCGAATTATAATTGTAAACAGTGGAAGCATAAACCCTTACCTCAAATGGTATTGGTATATTTCAAATGGAGGTGGCAAAAGTGAATTCGTTGCAAAGGCGACAAGTGTTAGAAGAGTATTGTTCGAATGATATGGCAAAGCTTAGAAAAGTTTCGTATTCGTTATTTATTAAATTCGGGGGAATATTTCAAAAGGATTATGATGATTTTTATAGCAAGGCTAACGAAGAATTATGGAAAGCAACGGAGGAGTTTGATGAGTCCAAAGGTGTTCCATTTGAAAGTTATCTTAAGTTTTGTCTCAATAACAAGTTCGACACAATAATGACAGGTCTTAATAGAGAAAAGCGTAAGGCGGACAGGCTTTCTTTATCTATGGATACTCCCATCGGAGAAGAGGAAAATGTGACAATTAGTGATACGTTGGCCTCCGATATCAATGTTGAAAAAGAGGTATTGGAAAAGGCTGAAATTCCATGTGATGAGAAGATAGAAGCGTATCTTAGTAATTTATCAAAGGTACAAAGAAAAATTGTGGAAATGAAAATGGATGAAATACCTGTCAAAACTATAAAAGAAAGGCTAAAGCTATCGGATAAGCAATATGAAGGCCATTGCAGTCAGATGAAATCATTCCGTAATACACAAGTTTTATTTAGAGGTAACGATATAACAAGCGATTCAAACTATAGGGGGAATAAAAAAATGCAAGAGATTTTAACACAAACTTTGGAGAAAAGTAAGGCAGATAGGCTGAGCATATCATCTATTATTAAGAAGATTGACAATTATACACTCCGATTCGATCATCCTCTTCAAAGGGAGTCGGAACAATGGAGTCCCGCGATGAAAGGGAATCTCATTTCGGATATTTTACAGGGCAATCCAATTCCGGCGATTGTACTTGCAGAACAAATTGTAAACGGACTTGCTATTATTTGGGATTTGGATGGCAAACAGCGTTGCACCAATGCCCATTCATTCGTTAAGGGAAGCTATAAAATATCTAAGAATATTAGAAGATGGAATATCGTATATCAGGCACAGCTTAAAAATGAAAAAGGAATTCCTATTTTAGATGAAAAAGGATTTCCTCAAAGCGAAAAAAGGGAATGCGACATTAGGGGAAAGAAGTTTTCGGACTTGCCGGAAGAATTACAAGATAAATTCAATGAGTATAACTTTGAAATTGTTCAATATTTAAATTGTTCCGGCGATGATATTGCTTATCATATCGCAAGATATAACGAAGGGAAGCCAATGACCGTATCTCAAAAAGGTATGACCAGATTAGGGGAGGAGTTCGCTTCCATGGTGAAAAGCATTTCCGGTATGCCATTTTTCAAGGATCTGGGCGGATATAAAGTGTCGGAGGGGAACAACGGAACGATAAACCGCGTTGTTGTAGAAAGTGTAATGGCTTCTAACTTTCTTCATGATTGGAAGAAGAAACAGGAGGATATGTGCGAATATATAAAAGAAAATGCAACGACGGAAAACTTCGATGAATTCGAGGATGTCATTGAAAGGCTTACCCGAATAGGAACAGAAGAGATATTTAATATGTTCGATTCTAAGGATTCCTTTATTTGGTTTGGATTATTTGCAAGATTTGCTAAGATAGGGCTAGAAGATATAAAATTCATCGAATTTATGACTGAATTTGCCAGATCATTACATAATAAAAGGATCGGTGATATTTCCTTCGATGATTTAAATGGGAAATCAACTAAGGATAAAAATGTAGTTATTAATAAAATCAATCATTTGGAGAAACTTATGAAGGAATATTTCTATATGGAAGATTCTGATATTTCAAACAAAGAAGAAGTGGGAGAGGATTTTGTCAAGAAAAAGAAAAGGCAGGATATTAAAAAAGAAGAGGCTTATATTTCCAGGAAAAGCAATACATATGTAAAAAGTTATTTAGATAAATATAACAAAAATTATAACATGACCGTTGATTCACAGAAAATCAAACAAGAAAGTAAATAAGCGGTGATATTATGGCAAAGGTAAAGATAAGAACGACAATAGAGGGAAGTATAGATAAGTACGATGCTTTTCAAGCTTTGTGTGAAGAACTCGGATTACAAATGCTAATAGATGATAACTTAAGAGATTATGGTATAGAGAACGGAACCTTGTATAAATATATAGAAATATCACGATATGGAATCCCGGATGTGAAAAAAGAGGTAATAAGTGAAGATTACCGTTTGGTAACGTTATTTGAAAGTTTATTGACGATAAAAAGCTTGATATAAAAAATCTGATCATTCAATAGTAAGACGCCTATGCTTTCATGTAGCTGCCTGTTTCCTATAGGGATTTTCTTGTAGTAAGCAAGTTGAGTTTGTGCTATGCTTGTTCTGTGATTGGAACTTATTGTATTATTTTGGATTTGTTTCTCATAATAAAAATGATTTTAGAGGATAGAAGAAATGGAGAAAGTAAAATTAACCATCACGGATAGTAGATGCAGGGGCGGCTATTGCAAGAAAGGCGATGAATTTATTATTGATGATTTATGTCCGCCGCTTTGCCATGAATTGTGGCACACGATATATCCTCTTGTATATGCAATACAAAATGGTGCGGAATTGGATTATGGGAATATACGTTCAAAGCAATTTGATGCGAGGTGTCCGGATGAAGGCAGAGTTTGCATTCATGGGGAAATTCTTAAATGATTACACAGTAACATAGATCTTGTCGATTAATGGTAATTATTCAGATAGAATTGGATGAAATATAGAGAAGGTGATTGTACGATGAATGTAACGAACCAAGTTTTGCAGCAAAAGGAGGTTCTTTCGCCGGAATG
This sequence comes from Kineothrix sp. MB12-C1, assembly GCF_030863805.1. Classification (NCBI taxonomy): domain Bacteria; kingdom Bacillati; phylum Bacillota; class Clostridia; order Lachnospirales; family Lachnospiraceae; genus Kineothrix; species Kineothrix sp. MB12-C1. The sequence continues at coordinate 470,513 of NZ_CP132957.1, read as the reverse complement.
GTTACACATTCATGACGGAAGAACGGTTTCCTACGGGGCACAGCAACTATGGTACACCGATAAGCGTAAGAGACTATCGGGATGTGGGCCAACGGCTGCCTCCAATTTGCTTTGGTATTTGAAAGCGACAAGGCCTGAGCTTTGTTCCGGTTTCTATGATGGGGACGGGACCGACCAATCGGGAATGCTTCGTTTTATGGAGGAAGTTTGGCACGATGTGACGCCGGGGATATTCGGTATGAGCAGGGCTTCTTCTTTTATTAAGGGAGTACTTTCCTATGCAGCTAAGAAGGATATATCGCTTAAGGCAAGACTTCTGAAAGTTCCGTTATTAGTAAGACGGCGCCCTGGGAAGAAAGAAGCTTTAGATTTTTTAAGATCGGCGTTTACTGATAACTTACCCATTGCTTTTCTGAATCTTTCTAATGGCGGTGTACGGAACTTGGATAGTTGGCATTGGGTAACTTTGGTATCGATAAGGGAAGATATGCAGGCTATGATCTATGATCAGGGATGTAAGAAAATGATAGATCTGGGACAATGGCTTGCGGCTCCGGGGCTCGGAGGTGCATTCGTTGTATTGGAACCTGATAAATAAAAAGGAAAAATAGCAACTATATAAAAGGAGGCAAGGGATATGAAGTATAGGAAGCTGGGAAAGACCGGGATGGAAGCCGGAATTATTGGGCTTGGAACGGAACATCTGGACGGGAAGGATTACGAGGTGGTGAAGGAAACCATCGATGCTGCGATGGAATATGGCGTCAATATGATGGATGTGTTTATGCCGGGCAGCGATATTAGGCGGAAGATTGGACGCGCTATCGAAGGAAATCGTGAAAAATTCTTGATTCAGGGGCATATCGGTTCTACCGATATCAATCACCAATATGATATTTCAAGAGATCTGCCCACATGCAAGAAATATTTTGAAAATCTTCTGACGGATTTAGGAACGGATTACATAGACTTTGGTATGTTATTTTTTATCGATAGCGAACAGCATTTTGATGAAGTTTTTCACTCCGATATCGTACGATATGCGGAAGAATTGAAGAGGGCGGGCGTGATTCGAGGAATTGGTGCCAGTTCGCATAATCCGGTAATTGCCAAGAAGGTGGTGGAGACGGGAGTGGTCGATTTGCTGATGTTCAGCGTCAATCCTGCTTTTGATATGATTCCGGCTGAGGTGGATGCGCTGAATTACTTAAGCAATGCGTTCGATAAAAGCATGATGCTGGAAATCGATGCGAAGCGTCTGGAGTTGTATCGTACATGTGATAAACTGGATATTCCGATTACCGTTATGAAGACCTTGGGTGGGGGAAAACTGCTTTCTAAGGAGCATACGCCTTTTGCGGAGCCGCTCACGGTGCATCAATGTATCCATTATGCGCTCACAAGGCCGTCAGTAGCCAGTGTTATGGTGGGGTGCCAGAGCAGAAAGCAGATAGAAGGGGCAGTGACTTATTTATCGGCAACTTCCGATGACTTGGATTATACCGAGGCAATTCGTGGTATGAATAGCGATTTTAAAGGAAGCTGTGTTTACTGTAATCATTGTCAGCCCTGCCCTGTAGGGATTGACATAGCGGCGGTGACTAAATACCTGGATATCGCTACGATGGATGCGAGTGCGGTGAATAAAGGTGTTGGTCAGCATTACAGAGAACTGGCAGCATACGGCTCGGATTGTATTCAGTGCGGAAGCTGTGAGAGCAAGTGTCCGTTTTCTGTTCCTGTCATAGAGAATATGGGAAGAGCGGCAGCGGTTTTCGGAGTATAGATATTAAAGGAAAATATTTATTTCAACTAGGCTAAAAAGAGGTTATGGAGTAACGGGTGCCGAACAGTTACGTTATGATAGTAAAAAGAATACCGGGCAGATGAGTCGTCAGATGACGGCGATTTCATCCGCCCGGTTTTGTTTATATCATAGAAAATCCCTGGGATGATAATACGTGAGAGTATTAATTTTTTATGATATAAAATCTTAACAGAAAACGATAATTCTTTCAGGAGTTGTCTGAGATGGGGCACTCCTTGTAATAAAGCTATAGTAGACCATTAAAAGGTGATTACCCAAGTCGCATGTGAATTGCTGACCATTGGCAGTACTCACTCTGGTGGAGGGGTCTACGGCAAGTCTCAGGGAATTATTTGCAGAAACCAGATTTGTATCAAAATAATCGATCATAATGTTCTCGCCCGGCTCCGTACGTCCAATGAATGCGGCCTGATATTGTGGGGGATAAATGAGAGGAACCGGGAGGTTAGCATCATAGAAAGCAGTGATGCGCATTCTTGTGCGAAGCAACGTGTTGTCCGTAACATAGGTTCCCGGAGAAAGAACGAAATTAACCGTTCCGTTTTGGGAACGGAGGCTAATAATCTGATTACAGCATTGTGAATTCATAGGAGTAATGCGTTCGATAATACCTGTGATGCCGGTATAGTAAGTAGAAGGAGATGTAAAGTCCATGGAATTTCCTTATGATATAAGTTTACTTTAGAGTATGCCGTGAGTGGAGAAATAGTGTGAGCGTATAAAGCCTTTTCAAACTATTGGCTAAAAATCTGAACAAGGTATTGATGTAAAGTGAAAATCGAGGGTTTCTTGGATGAAGGAAAGAGAAAGTGTAGATAATATTATAGAAATTTGCAGATGTTTGGAGTAGCACAGCATAAATAAGAGAAGGAGGTTCAATTAGAATGAATAAGAAAGAGGAAATGCAAGAACAGAGGAAGAAAACGGAAGAGAAGTTCAATACTGTGACGCAGAGTGCGAAACCGGAGAATCAAAATCAAGAGCATAATATAAGGAAAGAAGGGATAGGGCCGATTAATCAGAAAAGATAGGAAAGAAAGGCATTTCTATTTGGGGGAAATAATGCTATAATCAATAAGATTAAAATAAACTTGTTGCTGTTCATGGCGAAGCCGTGAATAGTAACATAAACTTGATTACAGGAGAAGAAAGAGGATAATTATCATATGAGAATCGGAATGGGATATGATGTTCATAGATTAGTAGAAGATAGAGATTTGATTGTCGGGGGAGTTACGATTCCCTACGAGAAAGGATTGCTCGGTCATTCGGATGCAGATGTTCTTCTGCATGCAGTTATGGATGCATTACTGGGGGCAGCGGCACTTGGCGATATTGGAAAGCTTTTCCCGGATACGGATGAAGCCTATAAAGGTGCTTCCTCCATGGAACTGCTTAAAGAAGTGGGAAGACAGTTGGAGGAGAGCTGCTTTTTAATAGAAAATATCGATGCGACGATTATTGCACAGGCTCCTAAGATGCGCCCCCATATCGATAAGATGCGGGAAAATATTGCGCAGGCGCTTGGTATTGATATTGCACAGGTAAATGTAAAGGCAACAACAGAAGAGGGCCTGGGATTCACAGGAACAGGAGAAGGTATTTCCTCACAAGCGATCTGTATGCTTACGAGCCCTATGAATTATTACATGGAGGATATGACAGCTCCCAACAAATGTGATGGATGCAGCGGCTGTTCCCATCGATAGAAGAGCGTTTTTTAAGTAGTACAAAGGAGTCGGACATATATGGTAAAAGAAATAAGAGGAGAAGAATGCCTTAGCCTTAAGTCTTTATGGGAGAAGGTATTTTCTGAGGATTCCCAAGAATTTACAGACTATTATTTCGAAGAAAAAGTGAAGCGCAATCATGCGTTCGTAATAGAAAAAGATAAGGAAAAGATAGGAGAAATGATGGCTGCAAGCATACCTTATGAGGATGCAGCAGCCATGCTTCACCTATCTCCTTATAATATGAGGCTGCGGATAGGTGGCAGATTTATCTGCCAGGAGGCTAATTACATCGTAGGTGTAGCAACGCAGGAACAGTATCGGCGCAGAGGATATATGAGGATGCTGTTAGAGGCTTCCTTAAGCCGCATGTATGGACAAGGACAGCCCTTTACCTTTCTAATGCCTGCAAGCCCGAAGATTTATGAACCTTATCAATTTGTATATATCTACGACAAGAAGAAGTACGAAACGAATATTCCGATGCAGAATGTGAAAGCAGCCGGGGAGATATTCGAGCTGTCCTCCGGGCGATGGGAAGTTGCACTGCTTAAGGAGGAGGAACTTTCGGAGTTACTTCTCTATGTGAACCGCTACTTAGAAGAACACTACGATGTTTTTATGAATAGGGATGAATCTTATTATGAAACTTTCATAAAAGAGCTGAAAGTACAGCAGGGTGGAATCTTTCTGGTACGAAAGGAAAAAGACGGGGAAGGTCCCCGGAAGATAGAGGGATATTTTCTTCATACAAAAGAAGAGGAAAAAGAGGATATTCAGGAAGCTATTTTTGAGAATGCTTCTCTTATCGGGAAAGCTGGTATCCTACAGGAGAAAAATGACCAGCCAATTATTATGGCACGAATTGTGGACGCAGCAGCCATGCTATCCTTACTTAGGCTGAAAGAACCTAAGGCAAAGGCTGAGGGACAGGCTGAGGAAGTGGTGCTGACAATTCAGATAGAAGACCCTATAATTATGGGAAATAACGGTCTGTGGGAATATCGGATAAGCGAGGAAGAAGCCTCTATACAAAAGTGTGAGGATGATGATAAGAAAGTGATGTGCATTGTGGGAATCGATGCTCTGACTTCTTGGGTATTTGGTTATCGGGAGGCGGAAGAATGTTTTTCCTTTTCCGAAGAGAAGGAAAAAGAGAAAGTGCTTACAGAAATAGAGCGGATAAAAGTGTTTTCCCATATTTTTATTAATGAGATTGTATAATATTTTAACAATATTATACTGCGCCGAGCAAAGCGAGTGTGCATGAAACATACCTGGCCGCTTGCGGCTAAGGTATAGAGTAAATACACCATTTATTCGGTGGTAGATAATTGTGAAACGGATAGTTGTAAGAAAGGAAGAACCTGATGACGGAAGAAAGAAAAGAGGTTATGGAACAGGAGCTGGAGAAAGCATTACTTGTAGGGCTTGATACAGGGGAAGATGATAACTTCGAACGTTCCATGAAGGAGTTAGGAGAACTTGCCGAAGCATGTTATATGTCGGTGGCTGGAGTCGTGACTCAGAAGATGGAATCAGTAAATAAAGCGCATTATATAGGTACGGGAAAAGTACAAGAGGTAAAAGAGTATGCCAAAGCTTTAAATGTGGATATCGTTATCTTCGATAATTCCCTGACACCCTCCCAATTGCGTAATCTTCAGAGGGATCTGGAGATGCCGGTACTTGATCGAACGACTCTGATTTTGGATATTTTCTCCCGAAGGGCGAAAACAAGAGAGGCCAAGCTGCAGGTGGAGACAGCACGGTTACAATATCTGCTATCCCGTTTAGTTGGGATGCATGAAGCGCTGACCAGGCAGGGTGGTGCCAGCGGAAGTATGAGTAGTAAAGGTTCCGGAGAGAAGAAGCTGGAACTGGATAGGCGTAAGATTGAGAAACGTCTGGTGGAACTTCGCAGAGAACTTGAGGAAGTATCGAAGGAGCGGGAAACTCAGAGCAAACGGCGTATGTCATCGAGAATTCCCAAGGTATCTTTGGTTGGATATACCAATGCAGGGAAGTCTACGTTAATGAATGCGATGGTGGAACGATATTTACAAGATGAAGAGAAGAAGGTATTTGAAAAAGATATGCTTTTTGCCACTCTGGATACCACCGTTAGGAATATAGAGGTAGGAAATAATAAAGAATTTCTTCTTGCGGATACGGTAGGATTTATTCATAAGTTGCCTCATGGGCTTGTTAAGGCGTTCCGATCCACGCTGGAAGAAGTGAAAAATGCGGATTTGCTCTTATATATTATCGATTATTCGGATGAAGATTATAAGAAGCAGATTGAAGTGACTCAGGGGACTTTACAGGAAATCGGTGCTGCCAATATTCCAGTCATTTATGTTTATAATAAGGCGGATCTATGTGAGATGGAGAACCTGCCTAAAATAGTAGGAGAGGATAAGATTTATATGTCTGCGAAAGGCGGTCAGGGACTTACAGAATTAACAGATATGATCGTAAAGGCGGTATATGACGATTATGTATCGGCTCAGTTTTTAATTCCTTATGATAAAGGACAGATAGTATCTTATCTTATGGAGAAGGCGCAAGTAAAGGAACAGGAATACTTAGAGGATGGTGTTCGGTTAACCGTAGATTGTCATGCGGCAGATGCGCAAAAATATGCACAATATGCAAAAATGTATTGACAAACAAGGGGTTATTGCATATGCTAAGCTAAGAAGTAAGCTTCGTCTAAATAGGATAAAGGCTACGAACAAAAAGAGTAAGTTATCTGACGATGCCAGAGAGGGAAGGTCACCGGCTGAAAGCAGTCCCGATACGAGGATAACCCAAGTGCATTTGTGAGCTGATCCGGAGAAATAGAAGATTGAGTATCCGGGTACGGGAAAGCACGTTACGCTACACAAGGGAAAGATGATTTGAAATCGTCTTTAATTAGAGTGGAACCGCGGATAACTTCGTCTCTTATTATTTTAGGAGGACGGAGTTTTTTTATATGGAGGAATAGTATGGGATTTCTAAGAAGAGTGAGGGAAGAGATTGCCATAATCAAACAGCGCGACCCAGCCATTCACAGTGCGATGGAGGTTTTTCTCTATCCCAGTTTTAAAGTAATGCTTCATTATAGACTGGCTCACAAGTTGTACTTGAAGAAGCACTATTTTCTTGCAAGATGGGTATCTCAAAGAGGAGTAAGAAAAACGGGAATAGAAATACATCCGGGAGCACAGATCGGAGAAGGGTTCTTTATCGATCATGGCCACGGTGTGATTATCGGTGAGACAACAATTATTGGAGATAATGTGACATTGTATCAGGGGGTTACCTTGGGAGGTACCGGTAAGGAATGTGGGAAACGGCATCCGACGGTAGGAAATAATGTCATGATCAGTGCCGGAGCAAAAGTATTAGGCTCCTTTAAAATCGGAGATAATTCAAAGATAGGTGCGGGAAGCGTCGTTTTGGAAGAGGTTCCGGACAATTCCACGGTAGTAGGCGTTCCGGGTCGTGTGGTAAAGCGGAATAATCAGGTCTTTCCGCAGGAAGAAATGGATCAAGTGAACCTTCCGGATCCGGTGAAAGAGGATATTGCCAATTTACAGCATGCGAATAGCGAGCTTACCAACCGCATCTTGGACTTAGAGGCGAAGATGAGAGAACTGACGCGCCGAAATCATACGACAGAAGAGCAGTAGATAGAAAAGCTTCGAAAGAAAATGGAAAGGGTTGAAAAAGATGAAAGTTTATAATACGTTATCTAAGAAAAAGGAAGAATTCATACCGTTAGAACCGGGAAAGGTAAAGATGTATGTCTGCGGCCCGACAGTATACAACCTGATTCACATCGGAAATGCGAGACCGATGATTGTATTCGATACGGTAAGACGCTATATGGAACATAAGGGATATGAAGTGAACTATGTATCCAACTTCACAGATGTAGACGATAAGATTATTAAAAAAGCGATCGAAGAAGGCGTGGATGCGGCCGTTATTTCCGAACGCTATATTGAGGAATGTAAGAAGGATATGGAAGCGATGAACGTAAGACCGGCCACAACCCATCCTCTTGCAACCAATGAAATTGACGGTATGCTCGATATGATAAAGGATCTGATCGACAAGGGCTTCGCCTATCAGGCGGAAGATGGAACGGTATACTATAGAACGCGTAAGTTCAAGGAGTATGGGAAGCTCTCCCACAAGAATCTGGATGATCTGCAAGGAGGGAATCGTTCGCTTCTCGTATCAGGGGAAAATCAAAAGGAAGATTCGCTGGATTTCGTTCTCTGGAAGCCGAAAAAGAATGATGAGCCTTACTGGGAATCTCCATGGTGCAACGGCCGCCCCGGCTGGCACATAGAGTGTTCTGTGATGAGTAAGAAGTATTTGGGCGATGAAATCGATATTCATGCGGGCGGAGAAGATTTGGTATTCCCTCATCATGAAAATGAAATTGCACAGTCGGAGGCGGCAAATGGGAAGTCTTTTGCTAAATATTGGATGCACAACGCCTTTTTAAATATCGACAATAGAAAGATGTCCAAATCCTCAGGAAACTTCTTTACAGTAAGGGATATCGCTGAAAAATATGACTTGCAGGTACTTCGTTTCTTTATGCTTTCCGCACATTATAGAAGCCCCCTTAATTTCAGCGCTGATTTGATGGATTCAGCAAAGAGTGGATATGAGAGGATCGTAACGAGCGTCAGCAATTTGAATTATTTGTTAGAAAATGCATCTTCCGGATCGTTAAGTGAAAAGGAGAATGCTCTACTTAAAGAAGCGAACCTCTTTTTAGAAAAATTCGATGAAGCGATGGATGATGATTTCAATACGGCAGATGCTATTTCCGCGATCTTTGAATTGGTGAAGTTCGCCAATACCAATGCGGATGCAGCAAAGAGTGCAGAGTTCATCAGAGAATTAAAGGATATCATCGTTACGCTTGCGGATATTTGCGGTCTAATCGTGGAGAAGAAGGCAGAACTTCTCGATGCTGATATCGAAGCCCTTATTGAGGCAAGGCAGGCGGCGAGAAAAGGAAAGGACTTCGCGAGAGCGGATGAAATCCGTAATGAGTTATTGGAAAAGGGGATTATTCTGGAAGATACCCGTGAAGGTGTTAAATGGAAAAGAGCTTAATTAAGAAACTGAAAACAGAATTTCATTGCAAAGAGGTGGATATTAAAGAATATTCGCCTCTTACGCTTGCTTATATCGGAGATAGTATTTACGATGTAATTGTGAGAACTGTTGTGGTGGAACGGGGGAATCGTTCTGCCAATAATCTACATAATATGGCAATTAAATATGTGAATGCGGGCACCCAGGCGGCGATGGGGGATGCGCTGTTGGAGGAATTGACACCGGAAGAGCTGGCGGTATATAAGCGGGGAAGGAATGCCAAGACCTATACGAAGGCGAAAAATGCGACAGCCAGCGATTATAGGAAGGCAACGGGATTAGAGGCGTTATTAGGTTATCTTTATCTTCAAGATGAGATGGACAGGCTGATTGCCTTAGTTCAGATAGGTTTCCGTAAGATCGGAGTAGAACTGTAAGGAAGTTTATGAATATTTATTTAAGAAAAGCTTAATTTTCTTATATTCTATGGATGTTTGCAGTGCGGAAGATATATAATGAAATATAATACCAGGGTCAAAAGGTCATGCGTTTCATGCTTGCATGAAAAAACATGACTTTGGGACCCGCCAAATATGAGAAAGTAGCCCGGATAGGGCGGATTTTGAATGTTGTACCCATACAACAGTATATTAAGAAATGGATGAGGTCAGAGAGTGAACTATGAGATATGAAGAATTTACCATTGAAGGAAGAAATGCGGTTATCGAGGCGTTTCGTTCCGGAAAACCGATTGATAAAATATTTATTCTGGACGGATGCCAGGATGGACCGATAGCAACGATAAAAAGAGAGGCTAAGAAACAGGATTGTATCGTGAAGTTTGTAACGAAAGACAGACTGGATCAAATGTCCGAAAGTGGGAAACACCAAGGGGTCATCGCTTATGCGGCAGCCTACGAGTATGCTCAGGTAGAGGATATTTTGCAGGCGGCCGAAAAGAAAGGTGAGCCTCCATTTATCTTTCTGTTAGATAATATTGAAGATCCTCACAATCTCGGAGCCATCATACGAACTGCTAATCTGGCAGGGGCTCATGGTGTTATTATACCGAAGAATCGGGCAGCAGGTCTGACAGCCACGGTAGCACGTACCTCGGCAGGTGCATTGAATTATACGCCGGTAGCTAAGGTGACGAATCTGACAAAGACAATAGAGGAACTGAAAAAACAAGGGTTGTGGTTTGTCTGTGCAGATATGGAAGGAACGAGTATGTATCAGTTGAATCTAAAAGGTGCGATTGGCCTTGTTATAGGTAGTGAAGGTGAAGGTGTGGGAAGGCTTGTAAAGGAGAAATGTGACTTTGTTGCATCCATTCCTATGAAAGGGGATATCGATTCCCTGAATGCATCTGTGGCAGCCGGAGTTCTGGCTTATGAAATTGTCAGACAGCGTATGGCATAGATTGCTGAAAAACAGAGAGTCGGATGGTATGAAGAAGGCATTGGAAAGGGCCATAAAATTTTTATGAAAAAAGATATGTATCACATGCAGAAAGTTTTATTGTATATCATCGGAATATTGGCAATTGTTCTTGCGGTGCTTTTGTTTTATAAAGGCTATAGTTTGTACCGGGAAAAAGTACACCAGGAGAAGCTGGATGTGCGAAATCAGGAGGTACAGTCTGAACTTGATGATATTCAGATGGAGATTCAAAAGCTGTCAGGTGATGGGAAAGCCCTGCAAGAATTCTTAGACAAGAAGATAAACGATGTAGTAAAAGAAGAAATAGTACAAGAAACAGAAGCAGTACAAGAAGTGGTATCAGGGGCAGTATCTGCGAATGAGGGTCAGTCGGCGGATGAACCTTATGATGATTCTAATGTAGAAGATAATGCGATTATTATAGATGTTCCGGAAAAAGCAAGACCTCAGGAGACGGAAGAAGACAGTATTTCCGCCAATGCATCTGGGCAGGAGGAACAGAGGGAAACAATATCCGATCGCTCTCCTTCGGCTGAAGAATTAGAAACCATATCAGGTAACTCGGTATTGCCGGAAGAAGCGGAGACAATATCGGGCAATAACGTATCTCCGGAAGGAGCGGAAACAATATCCGGTAATACAGTATCTCCGGAAGGAGCGGAAACAGTATCCGGTAATACAGTATCTCAGGAAGAAGCAGAAACGATATCGGGCAATGCGGTTGTAGATGGACAGGTCATTCCGTTTGAGTATAGCGAGTCGGGCATGACATTAGAGGCGAGGCGGAATATTCGTTCTTCTTATGCGGAGACTACTCAGAGGAATGGAGAGGATAAAGCACAGATAGCCGGAAGAAATATTGATTTCTCCGATAAGAAGATCGCTTGTCTGGGCGATAGTATAACGGCTGGAAGCAATCTGAATAATCTGGAAGAATATCAGAAGTATTCCTACCCATCCGTATTGAAGAATATTTTGAATGCACAGGAAGTTTATAATCTGGGAATCGGGGGTTCTTCCTACGGAAGGTATTGGGATGAAGCTTTTGTGGATCGCTATAAGGAGATTCCGGAAGATTCTGATATCATACTTGTTATGGGCGGCACGAATGATGGGTTTGCCGCTTCAGCAAAAGAGCTGGGAAGTATTGAGGAACGGAAACCGCGTACTTTTTATGGTGATGTGGATGGACTCATGCGTGGTTTAAAGAAGAATTACCCCAATGCGAAGATTATATTTGCGACCCCTCTTCCTAATATTTTGCATGATTACCTTATGCAGCAAAGAGATTATCTTCTTCCACAGAGGGCCTTTGTAAATGCTATTAAAGAACTGGCAGCAGAATACGAAATAGATGTTATCGATTTATATAATTCCAATATGCTCGATACCCATGACGCCCAGGTTATCTCCACCTATATGCCAGATGGCGTGCATGGTAATCCTGCGGGGTATCAGATTCTGGCAGAGCATTTTGCTGCAGAGATAATTCGGAGTATAGAAAGAGGCGGTCTTCAGGAAGGGACAGTTAGCGGCAACTCTTCCCGGGAAGAGACAATTAGCGGTAATGCGCTTTCACAAGATGCAGTGAGCGGAAATGGTACTTTTCAAGGGGCCATTAGCGAAAGTGCTCCCGGGGAAAATACTATCGATGAACCTATGAATACCGAAGCAGTAATAAATAATGCAGTTATCATTCCCCCTTCTTCACCATCGGAAGAAGAGACAGATAATGCGCAAAATGATAGTAACACAAATGTTTCAGATGATATGCAAAATAACTATCAATATAGCGGTGAAGCGATTATTATACAATAATTAATCAGGTGAAAAGGGTGTGGATATGCGGGATTCTTATGAACAGTATAGCGATGAAGAACTGATTTTACGCCTTCGGGACGGAGAAGAAGATATTATCGATTACATTATGGACAAATATAAGAACCTGGTTAAAAGTAAGGCGAAATCCATGTATATCTTAGGTGCGGATGGTGAGGATCTGATTCAGGAAGGTATGATTGGGTTATTTAAGGCTGTCCGAGATTATGATAGCGGCAGGGACGCCAGCTTTTTTACTTTTGCAGATTTATGTATATCAAGGCAGATGTATACGGCAGTTCAAGCTTCGGGGCGTCAAAAGCACGCCCCTTTGAATACGTATATTTCTTTCTATAGTAAGGTGACTGCTCCCGGAGAACCGGGAGGCGAAGAGGCTGAGCTTCTTAACGTACTTTTTTCCAGGTCAGAGTTAAGCCCGGAAGAAATGATAATCGATAAGGAAAACGTGGAAAACCTGGAACGAATGATAGAACGTGAGCTTAGTTCCTTTGAGAAGCAGGTGCTGGACTTATATATTACCGGAATGAGTTATGTGCAGATTGCTAAAGTGCTTGGCAAGGATGAAAAGTCTACGGATAATGCGTTGCAAAGAATTAAGGGGAAGCTGCGAAGAACATTGCTTTAGGAAAAATAAAAATTACTTTTGGAGGATATTTATAAATGAAAAGGGTATTTGTATTGCTGGCGGTATGCTTAGCGTTCGCTTCTTTAGCAGGCTGTGGTAAGCCGGAGGAAGTTTTATCCGGTTCAGATAACAATCAGGAGCCTTTGAAAGATACAGTGATTGTGGCCATGGGGGTTACTTCTGAGCCGGAAGCAGGATTCGACCCGGCATATGGCTGGGGTGCAGGGGAACATGTGCATGAGCCATTGATTCAAAGTACCCTCACTGTTACTACAAATGATTTGCAGATTGCTTATGATTTGGCGAAAGATATTTCAGTGAGTGATGATGGCTTGTTGTGGACGGTCAAGATAAGGGAAGATGTCTTTTTTACCGATGGAGAAAAACTTACCGCTCAGGATGTTGCGTTTACATATAACACGGTAAAAGAGGAAAGCTCTGTCAACGATTTTACCATGTTGGATAGAGCGGAAGCTTTGGACGATGATACGGTGCAGTTCCATATGGCGGAACCTTATTCCATATGGCCTTATACTATGGCAATTGTAGGGATTGTTCCGGAGCATGCTTATGGACCTGATTACGGGCAAAAACCTATCGGCTCCGGCAGATATATGCTGAAGCAATGGGATAAAGGGCAACAAATTATATTAGAGGCCAATCCCAATTATTATGGGGAAGAAATTCGTATGAAGAAGGTAACGATCGTATTTATGGAAGAAGCGGCAGCTTTTGCGGCGGTGAAAGCAGGGCAGGTGGATTTGGCCTATACGGCAGCTTCCTATTCGGAACAAGCGGTAGATGGATATGAGTTACTAAGTTATGAGACCGTGGATAACCGTGGTTTTAATTTGCCTGCAATCCCTAGTGATGGAGCTATCGGCAATGATGTGACGAGTGACATGGCAATCCGCAGAGCGATTTCTATGGGGATTGATCGTCAGCAGATGATCGATTATGTATTAAATGGCCATGGGACGCCGGCTTACAGTGTCTGTGATAAAATGCCGTGGTTTAATAACAGTGCGGTGGTAGAACATGATTTTGACGGGGCTGTTATATTATTAGAAGAGGCCGGATGGATTGCAGGGGAAGACGGTATTCGTACAAAAGAAGGGCTTAGGGCAGAAATGAATCTTCTCTATCCTGCGAATGATTCGGTAAGACAGGCTCTGGCTGCAGAGGCGGCGAATCAGATGGAAGAATTGGGCATTGATGTAACTATTGAAGGAGTAGGCTGGGATGTAGCTTACGATAGGGCGCAGAGAGAGCCGCTGCTGTGGGGGTGGGGTGCCCATACGCCTATGGAATTTTATAATATTTATCATACGATGCCTGAGACAGGCTTGGCCTCATATTCTCCCTATAAGAATGAAACGGTAGATTCTTATATGGATCAAGCACTTACCAGCAAAGATCTGGAAGAGTCCTATGAACTGTGGAAAAAGGCACAGTGGGATGGAGAGACCGGCACTGATTGGGATGTACCGTGGATATGGTTAGTGAACATCGATCATTTATATTGGGCAAAGAGTGATTTACAAGTTACACCTCAAAAGATTCATCCCCATGGACACGGCTGGTCTATTGTAAATAATGTGGATCAGTGGAGATTTGAGTAATTATAATGAAAAAATGGGTTTGGCACATCTTAAAGAATTTCATACGAATGCTTCTTTTGATATTTTTTGTGAGCATTGGAGCATTTGTCTTAGTGTCCTTGTCTCCGGTAGACCCTCTTCAGGCTAATATCGGACAAGCGGCACTCGGCGCTCTCAGTCAGGAGCAAATCGACAAACTGGAAATATATTGGGGAGTGAATGAGCCTCCCCTTCAAAGATATCTGGCATGGGCGGGAGATTTTCTCAGGGGAGATATGGGGATTTCTCTTTTGTATCGCCAAAGTGTCTCATCTGTTATTATGCAGAAATTATCAAGTTCCCTATTGCTTATGGCTTTCGCATGGATTATTTCGGGTGGAATCGGGTTTGTGCTTGGAATCTTATCAGGAATGAACAGAGGAAAGAGAATCGATAGGATCATTAAAGGATATGCGTTGCTGACAGCAAGTACCCCTGCATTTTGGCTTGCGATTATATTTCTTCTCGTATTTTCTGTTGGGCTTAGATTATTTCCTGTGGGCTTAAGTGTTCCTATCGGAATGGATGCGGCATCCGTAAGTTTGTCAGACAAGTTATGGCATGCGGTGCTTCCGGCAGCCACTTTGTCCATTACCGGTATATCTAACATCATTCTGCACACAAGGGAAAAAATGATCGATGTGATGGAGAGTGACTATGTACTGTTCGCGGTGGCACGGGGTGAAAAACGGTGGGAGATATTGAAGAATCATGGACTTCGGAATGTGCTGCTTCCTGCCATCACACTTCAATTTGCTTCTATCGGCGAGATATTCGGAGGTTCTATTTTGGTGGAGCAGGTTTTCTCTTATCCGGGTATGGGACAGGCAGCGGTAACGGCGGGGCTTGGGGGCGATATTCCCCTGCTTTTAGGAATTACGATTATTAGTGCTTCTATCGTGTTTTTAGGAAACTTTATTGCTGACGTTCTTTACGGAGTAGTAGACCCCCGTATGAGAAAGGGGGCACGGCTATGAATGTTCCCGGAAGAAAAGGTAAGACTATATTTCTTGTGGCTGCGGTTTCCTTTTTGCTTTGTATTCTCGTATTGGGATTTCTATATACAGAGGCAGCTATGAAAACTGATTTTATTCATAAGAATCAGCCGCCATCCTTACAATATCCATTCGGTACCGACTGGATGGGACGTGATATGTTTGCCCGTACGATGGCAGGGCTTTCTATGAGTATACGGATTGGCTTGCTTACAGCAACGGTAAGTGCGGCAGTCGCATTGCTACTCGGTTCTTTAGCAGTAGTTATGGGGAAGGCAGCAGATATATTGATTGGCGGGCTTATCGATCTTATGATGGGAATCCCCCATATTCTACTGCTTATTCTTATCTCATTCGCTTGTGGAAAAGGTGTTCGGGGTGTAGTGATCGGAATATTGTGTACCCACTGGATGTCTCTTGCCCGTGTGATACGAGGAGAGGTGCTGCAGCTTACGCAAAGCGGTTATATACAGGTGGCGGCCAAATTAGGAAGCAGCAGGGGTAAAATTATAAGGATGCATATGCTTCCCCACCTGGTTCCGCAATTTATTACAGGATTAGTGTTGCTGTTTCCTCATGCCATATTGCATGAAGCGAGTATTACTTTTTTAGGCTTTGGTTTATCTTCAGAACAACCGGCAATCGGTGTTATTCTTTCCGAAAGCATTCGTCATCTGCTTACGGGGAATTGGTGGCTTGTGGTCTTCCCGGGACTTTCATTAGTGGTAACAGTTATATTATTCGATTATATTGGCAGTGTGACAAGAAGAGCCCTTGATCCTGCCAGCGTACATGAGTAAGGAGGATGAAAGTGGAAAGAATACCGGTTCTTAAGATAGAGAATTTATCCGTTTCCTTTTCGCAGTATGCGGGAATTTTTAAAAGAAGACAGGTACAAGCTATAAAAGATTTGAATATCATTGTCTATGAAAAAGAAATAGTGGCAATTGTAGGTGCCAGCGGAAGTGGAAAAAGTCTGCTCGCTCATGCTATTTTAGGGATATTGCCTTATAATGCATCTATGAATGGAACGTTGAGTTATTACGGTACTCCGCTCACAGAAGAAAGAACAAGGCAGTTGCGTGGAAAGGAAATCGTATTAGTGCCGCAAAATGTATCCTATCTGGATCCACTGATGAAAGTCGGTCCTCAGATACGCAAGAATGCTAAGGATAGTGTATCCAAAGAAAAGACCTTTCAGATTTTAGACCGTTATGGACTGGGAAAAGAAACGGAAAATCTCTATCCCTTTGAACTTTCCGGAGGTATGGCACGAAGGGTTCTTATTTCTACAGCAGTCATGGAGCGGCCGAAGTTGGTAATTGCAGATGAACCTACCCCCGGCTTGGATATTACATCGGCAAAACGTGTAATGAGCCATTTTCGGGAAATTGCTAATGAGGGTGCGGCAGTATTACTGATTACTCATGACCTGGAATTGGCAGTGGAGACGGCAGACCGAATTGTGGTATTTTATGAAGGAATGACTTTGGAAGAAGTGCAGGCTTTAGACTTCGCACAGGAATCTAAGCTGCACCATCCATATACGAAAGCCTTGCGGCGGGCAATGCCTAAAAATGGAATGCAGATAGAGGAAAGAAAATATACCAAAGGGGTTACAGGATATATTGAGGGGAGAAGCGTATGATCTTAGAAGGGGAGAAATTGTCATTTCGCTACGAAAATGGCAATCGGCAGATATTTCACAGCTTTTCTCTTGCGATAGAAAGTGGCGAGATTGTAGGTTTATATGCTTCCAGCGGCCATGGAAAGACTACGTTATGTAAAATATTCGCAGGATATGAGAAGCCGGATGCAGGGATGGTGACCTTGGGAGGAAAGCCAATTGAAGATTACCGCGGTTACTGCCCGGTACAGATGATCTGGCAGCATCCCGAACTCGCAGTTAATCCCCGGCTGAAGATGTCCCGGGTACTTGCTGAGGCAGGAACTATCGATGAGCATGTGATAAAGAGTCTTGGAATTGAACGTGAATGGATGGATCGATATCCGGCAGAACTGTCCGGTGGAGAGTTGCAACGCTTCTGTATTGCACGGGCTCTGGGAGAGAATACGAGATTTATTCTGGCAGATGAAATAACAGCTATGCTTGACTTAATTACGCAGGCTCAAATATGGAGCTTTTTGAAAGAGGAAATTACAAGACGCAATATAGGGATGCTGGTTGTAAGCCATTCCGAGCAACTCTTGGATAACCTTTGTACGCGGCGGCTGGATATGCCCATGAGAAAAGTAGAAAGTATACCATGGCCGCTTGCGGCTAAGGTATAGAAAAATGAACCGGACTATGCTATACTAAAGTGTAGAAGTGGCTTGTAATAAAACGGAGTATTATAAAAGATAAGCAAGATAAAATAATAAATAGGCTATATACGATATATAAAATTTTACTAAGGAGGTTGTTGGGGTGAATGTATTTGTTTGGTTCATGCTTACAGCAACATTAGGTTCCGTCCTGTTGTTAATATATGCGGTTGCGAACCACAATTCGGAACGATCATTTTTCTTAATTTTCGCCACCATCTGTACTTTCCTGTATGTATTTGGTTACTTGTTGGAAATTATTTCTCCTACGTTAGAAGCTGCATTCATGGGAGTGCGGGTACAAAAGATGGGAACCCCGTTCCTTGTAATTCTAAACTATCTTTTCATACGGGATGTTTATGGGGAAAAGCGCTTTAGTCTTCGCAGGCATTGTCTGATTTTTGCATTACCTATATTTAATTTGTTCACCATTCAGGCATTTCCGTTAGTGCGTTTACATTATACACATATCGAATATTTCTGGAATGGGCAGCTTGCTAATTGTCATGGATATGCGGGCCCGATGAGCTATCTTGCCACTGCATATAGTTTTCTGTTCGTATTTTTAAATATCCTGCGTATTCTAAAGAACCTAAGAATAGGAAGCCAATTGCAGAAACGGCAGAGCCTTAGCTTGCTGGCATCTATTTTGATGCCCCTTGTGGTTAATATTTATCATACTTTTTCCTATAATCATCTTCGCATCGATCTGAATCCTTTTGCAGTCTCTCTTTCTATGGCACTGCTCCTATATTCTGTTCGGAAGCAGAATTTACTTAATGTTGTACCGTTAGCCCGGGCACAAGTGATTGAATCGATGGGAGATGCCTTTATCGTTTACGGCAAGGATTTCGGTTTTTTGGATGCGAATAAGGCAGCCAAGAATCTGTTTCCCGAGTTAGCCTCCTTGCTTCCCGGCGAGATCATAAAGGACCCTCAGTGGCTTAAAAACGAAGGTGAGCTATATCTCCCCATAGATGGTGAGATGCGGTTTTATAGGGTGACACAGACTCACATCGTGCAAAATAATAAGAAAAATGCTACCTGTATTGTATTCCATGATATTACCGATAAAGAAAACGAACTGAAAAGCTTATATAGCAAAGCAACTTTTGATCCTTTAATGCATATTTATAATAGGGCTACTTTCTTCGATCTTGCGAATTTTAAGCTAAGTTCGAAGAAAGCTAAAAGCTATCCATATGCCTTACTAATGATTGATTTGGACCATTTTAAACTAGTGAACGACACCTACGGACATTCTTGTGGAGATATGGTGCTGCAGGACATAGCAGCTATTATAAAAGGCTATTTTCGCCAGAATGATATGGTAGGGCGTTACGGCGGTGAGGAAATTGTGGTTATGTTGGAGAATCTCCCGGTAGAGAAGGTGCTCGACATAGTGGAAAGACTTCGGATGGATATTGAGAATACAATAATTCTTTACCAAGGACATGAAATAAGAGTTACAATTAGTATCGGAATAGCATATTCTCAAGCAGGAAGCGCATATTCCTTGGATGAGATGTTATCCCAGGCGGATTCGGCCTTGTATAAAGCAAAAGACAACGGACGCAATTGTTCCCGGCTTTGCGAAGAGCGGTGAGAATTATACTTGTATTACAATCGGTAAAAGCAATGTTTTAGCTGTATTATCAACGCGAACATTATTGTTTAAGGAGGAAGTTATGCATATATCAGGTTTAATTATCGGAGCACTATCTTTTATTATTATAGGTCTGTTTCATCCTATTGTTATTAAGTGTGAATACTATTTCACATGGAGGATTTGGCCTGTATTCTTAATTGGCGGCCTTGTGAGCTGCGCAGCTTCTCTATTTGTCTCACATACGATTGTATCCGGAGGTCTCGCAGTCTTAGGGTTTACTATGCTGTGGTCCATTCATGAGCTGAAGGAACAGGCGGAGCGCGTGAGTAAAGGTTGGTTTCCTGCGAATCCGCGTCTTAAGGAAGATAAGAATGTAACAATAAATGAAGAGTAAATAGAATTTTGATATGGCAATGAACTTTTGTCTGTACGATATAATAAAAGTACAGAAATTCATAATATTGTTAAAATATTATACCAATCTTCGTGATAATATGAAGTCATATATGGATAAAGTAACAGATGATTATGAAACAATGATTGTTACCAGAAAAAATAATAAGAACGTTGTAATGTTATCAGAAGAGTCCTATAATAATCTCATGGAAAACATTTACGTAATGGGAAATAAAACTAACTATGATTGGTTAATGGAATCGAAGTCACAGTTGGAGAATGGAACTATTTCTACGCATAAACTCGTTGAGGTAGAGGTTGATGAATAAAGTTTTTACTGATAATGGCTGGAAAGACTATATATATTGGCAGACAGAGGATAGAAAAACTCTAAAAAAATCAACCAACTTTAAACGTTTTCTACACGAACACTTTGGGATAGTCTCTATGAGAATAGATTTAGTAGTGAGAGACAAAAAGGGTACTTGATTTCTCAAGCACCCCATTGTATAATTTACTTAGAAAGGTAGTCGGAAGCGAAGTTCCGATTTGCCCTCAGTAAAATGTATTGTTGAAATAGCATCTACTTTGGACGGTGAAGTGAATGCTATTTCTTTTTGTTTGGTATCAAATATCGGGAAATCGCATCCGCTCTCTTTTCAATTATACAACACGATTATAATACATACAGAACTGATGTTCGATTGAAAAGCATCAATGGAGGATAATTAATCTTTGAAGGTGCTTGTGGCATGTAATGATATAGAGGTAGTTTTTAAAGAACGATCTTCTGGCATTGAGTATACGGAAGCAAAAGATTACTTAGAGTTAGCGCTCGGAAAAGAGGGAGAAAGCGTCGTTTCCACCGATAGATATACTGTCGGTTGGTCTCATATCTAGCGGCAGCCTTAGAGACCCCATACTTATCAGCGTAATGAATGAGAGATAGACGGTACCTCATATCCTGTGTTATACTAGCCATGCGAGAATACACTCCTTTGCGTTGATTTTTGTTGTGGTGACTTAAATATAACACAAAAAGGTATCCTTGCTTTTATATTATTCAGTTTTGTAACACATGTATTGTAATCCTACAATCAGAGTTGTTATTGATAAATTAAGGGGGATTTATAAAAGTCAAATAGGGTGCCATATTGTAGTGATTGTGAGCTATTAAAATTTGTAGACTAGACTATGCGTAAAAAGTTACTATTGTGACCAAGAGGACAGAACAGATGATATATTTAAAAAGGAGATGATGTTAATTATGCTTAGAAAATATGTATTGGCACTAGCAGCTACATCTATTGTTATGATACTAATGGGGTGCGGCAATGGAGGGGAAGGGATAGCGGAAAATTTTGATAATGAAACAGAAGAAAATTCAGAGGATAGTCATAATGATGTAGTAGACGAAGAAAGCCTTGTTTCTGAGGATATGGATTATTATAGTGTGTGTACCTCGAAGTCAAAGCAGGAGGTAGAAGAGTTTGCAGAGTCGATGAAGGCAGCTATCTTGAATGAGGACTGGGCGGCGGTTTCTGAGATGGCTACTTATCCGATCACGATACAAGGAGTAGAATACGTAGATGAGGAAAGTCTTGCGCACGCGGATATTGTGTTAAGTGAGGAATATAAAGAGGCGTTGGAGACAGCCTCTTGCAAGAACCTTTTTGCTAATTGGCAGGGTATTATGCTTGGGAACGGAGAAGTTTGGATTGGAGAAGTGCTGGATGAAGGATTAAAAGTTATAGCTATTAATACGGAGAAGCAATAAGAAGGGGCTGTCATCCCAGTGGATAAATAATATCCAAATGAAAAGAACAAAAACACATGTTCATGGGGAACAACAGAGCAGTGGTGCTATCCAAATTATAAATATATATATTTTAAAAATACCAAGAACCGATATATGATTTGTGAATAGTTGTATGGAGCAGAAAACTGGAAACAGAATTCTGCTCCTGATTTTATTATAATGCTGTTTTTTCTTTTCTTTTTTCTCCACAGGAAATAGTGTTATATATAAAGTGTTTTTGATTGAATGATTTAAACTATTACATTGTCATATACCGAGAGGTATGAAGTTATGATTTTTCTAATACCACATCAAGAAACAAATCCCAACAATAAAAAAAGTCCCTGAAATCAAGGACTTTTCACAAGCTGATGACGGGAATCGAACCCGTGACCTCCTCACTACCAATGAGGTGCGCTACCGACTGTGCCACATCAGCAATACCGAAAGTCATTGTATCATTTAAGAATATCTTTGTCAATGAAAAAAACACTTTTTATCGAAAATTGAATCTTCATAGGAACACTTCTTATATCATCCGTTAAGAGAACCAATAGGAAATGAGGATTAGTCTAAATTAGTACAGGTTGGTTCACTAGTCAAGGTATAATTAACCAAATTAAATGAGAAGATATTATACAAAATGTATAAATTGGAATTTATATTATAAGATATATCGTCATAATGTCCTTTTTTGACAGTACATTAAAACGATTGTGACAACAAAAATTATTAAATTATAATATAATTATTTTATGATATCTATAAGGCTACACAAAAGGAAAAGAATATGAGCTCATATATTTTTGAAACAGTTGAATTTAAAAATCAATATCCAGTTAATGCTTTTGCTGCTTCTATTCAAAGCAGTAGCTTTCATTGGCACTATGAATATGAACTAATTGTAGTGTTGAAAGGTAGCATTATAGTAAGTGTTAGTCCCAAGCCGATCGATATGCACCAAGGAGATATTATTCTGGTGAATTCTAAAACTGTACATGAAATAAAAAGTGAAGATCAAAATATTTGTATGATTTTACAATTGGATCCGGGACTTTTTAAAAAAGAAAATAGTGACAATGCTTATTATCGCTTTTATCTAAACAGTGTTGTGAATGAAGAATCGGCAAAAAAGGAGTATAGCTATTTTGTGAAGAAAGTTGCTGGAATCGTATTACCTGTATTGCAGCAGGACAGGAAGGCTTGCTACCGTTTGAGGGCCAAGGTTTATGATTTGATTGCAGATTTATTTGAATATGTGCAGTATGATATGCATTTGAAGACAGAGCAGTCTGACAGCAATGCGGCCACGCTGATGAAAATTATCGATTATTTGAAAGATAATCTGTCAGAAGAAGACGTTATGGGCAGCCTTTATAAAGAGATTGGTATGGGAGAGAAGACAGTATATCGATATTTAAAAGAACATGCCGGATTTTCTTTAAAAGAAATGCTTGATACGTTACGAGTGAATGAAGCTAAACGGCTACTGAAAAATACAGAGAAGAGTATCGGATGCATTATTGATGAATGTGGATTTGGTTCAGAAAATACTTTTTATCGTATTTTTAAAAAGAGTGCAGGATTAACACCCAATGAATATCGTCAACGAAAAATAGACATAGAAGGAAGCCCTAAGCTAAGAGGGTACCTTGATTTTGAACAAGGTGAAGCAAAACGAATCTTACTGGAAATATTGGAGGATAAAGGATGATGAAATACAGCAAGGAAAAGAGGATGTTATTTACCGATAAGGCGAAAAGTATTGTAGATACTTTGTCGTTGGAGGAAAAGGTATCCTTGATGAGTGGGAGCATGACCTTTGAAGAGGTGCGTGGCGCAATACGGAAATTGACGAAAGAACATTATAATCAGTTTCCGTATCCGGCGGGTGGAATACCGGAAAAGGGGATTTCCCCCATGCTTTTTTGTGATGGTCCCAGAGGAGTTGTTTGCGGAAATGGAAAAAGTACATGCTTTCCTGTTTCCATGCTTCGGGGTGCAACCTTTGATACGGAGCTGGAAGAAGAGATAGGAGAAGCAATAGCCAGAGAAGTACTTGCATTTGGTGGAAATCTTTTTGCAGGTGTATGCATCAATCTGCCCTATAACCCTGGTTGGGGCAGAAGTCAGGAAACCTATGGAGAAGATTCCTTTGAATTAGGAGAGATGGGAGCAGCTTTGGTAAAAGGAGTGCAAAAACATGGTGTTATGGCCTGCTTGAAGCACTTCGCCTTTAATCAGATGGAAAATGCAAGATTTAAGGTGAATATTGACTGTAGTAAAAGGACAGAAAGAGAAGTGTTTCTTCCTCATTTTAAAAAGTGTATTGATGCCGGAGCGGGCTCTGTTATGAGTGCTTATAATCTCTACAAAGGAACGATGTGTGGTCATAATAATTATCTGTTAAATCAGGTTTTAAAAGAAGAATGGGGATTTGATGGATTTATTATGAGCGACTTTGTATGGGGTGTGAAAGATACAGTAGAGGCAGTAAATGGTGGTCAGAACATGGAGATGTGCGTGACCAAGTTTTTTGGCGAAAAGCTTATAAATGCGGTGAAGGAAGGTCTGGTAGATGAAGGTAAAATTGATGATGCGGCCCTTCGGATTATACGAACAATATTAGCTTTTACAGAAGATAAAGAAAGAGTAAAGATGGATGTGGTGGGATGTAAAGACCATATACAGTTAGCATTGCAATCTGCGAGAGAAGGTATTACTTTGATTAAAAATCAAAATCATGTATTACCGCTGGATAAGAAAACAACCAGACAAGTTGTTGTTTTTGGCAAACTGGCCCAGGATGAAGCGACTGGTGATAAGGGATCAAGTCAGGTTTTCCCGCCTTATGTAGTTACCCCTTTACAGGGAATAGTAAAGGCATCTTCCAACACAGAGGTAATTTATTACGAAGGGGAGGATTTGAATCATTGCAAAAAGCTGGCTGAATCTGCAGATGCAGTAATCTTTGTTGTAGGATATGATTTCAATGACGAGGGTGAGTTTGTTGCTCCGAATAAGGAAGATGTCTATACAGGTGCTATTGGCGGGGATCGAAGAACTGGTCTCGGACTTCACAAAGAAGATATAGAGTTACTGAAACATATAGGACCTGTAAATAATAACTCAATTGCTGTTTTAATTGGCGGAAGTACTATTTTGATAAGTGAGTGGAAAGACTGTGTGAGCTCTATTGTAATGGCCTACTATCCGGGGATGGAAGGTGGAACAGCACTGGGAGAAATTATTTATGGAGATGTCAACCCAAGCGGGAAACTTCCTTTCGTAATTCCCAAAAAGGAAAGTGATTTGCCTCAGGTGGACTGGGATGCAGAGTATCAGTATTATGAGTATTTTCATGGATACCGAAAGCTTGAAAAGGAGGGAGTGGAACCGGAAGTACCATTTGGATTTGGTTTATCTTATACATCTTTTACTAAAGATAAGATGAAAGCATGGGTAGCAGATGATGTACTTTATGCGTGCTGTGAACTGAAAAATACCGGGGATTGTGAAGGAGATGAAGTATTGCAGCTGTATGTGGGATTTGAGCATTCTAAGGTTGAAAGACCTTTTAAAACCTTAAAAGGTTTTAAAAGAGTGCATTTGCAGCAAAGCGAAAAGCGTCAGGTTATTATATCCTGCCCTGTTTCAGAACTTTCCTGGTTTAATGAGGAGAAAAATGCATTTGAAATAGAACATATGGAGTATGAGGTGTATTTGGGTACAAGTAGTGCAACAAAGGATTTGTTGAAGACAACGATTACAATCTAGGAGGAAGAAAATGAAAAATAAGATACCATTTTATGAGAAACTTGCTTTTGCAGTCGGTGATGGGGGATGTAACTTTATATGGACGACAATTGGTTCTTTCTTAACATTGTATTATACGGATAATGTTGGTATTAGTGCGGCAGTAATAGGTACTATTATGCTGTTGTCAAGACTTGTGGATGGATTTTCGGATTTAGGAATGGGTGTGATTATTGACAGGACTCATACCCGCTTAGGTAAAGCGAGACCATGGATTCTCTGGTCTGCAGTTCCTATGGGAGTTGGTCTTGTATTGCTGTTTAGCGTGCCGGATTCTTTTAGCAGTGGTGCCAAAATAGCATATGCCGCTATTTCCTATACTATTATGGCAGCAGTTATTTATACCGCAAGTAACCTTGCTTATAATACATTGTTGTCTTTAGAAGCTCCGGACCCCAAGGATCGTGTTACTATGAGCTCTATGAGATTCTTCTGTACAATGAGTGTTGTTTTAATTATCAACTACAATACCATGAAACTAGTTAACAAATTTGGCTGGACCGGAATGGCGATTATTTTTGGTATAATTGCAATCGTACTGTTGCTGATTACTTTCTTCTTTACGAAGGAACGCAACTTTGTTGATGTGCAAGAAAAGAAGGAAGAAAAGGAAAAAGTATCTGTAATTCATTCCTTTAAGATACTATTTAAGAATAAATACTTCGTTTTAATTACTTTGATTTTCATTATAAATTATACAGCACTTGGTATTAATAATGGCATTCGTATCTACTTTGCAAGGGATGTATTGGGAAATGCGGCATTAATGGGAACTTTGACATTATGCTTTATTTTACCTAAGATGATTGGTAATCTTCTTTATCCTCAAATTTCCAAGATGCTTGGAAAATGGAAGAGCCTTGTAATAGGTTATGTATTAGAAATGTTTGGGGTTGGTATGATGATGGTAATGCCGGCTTCATTGCCTGGAACCATTACGGGACTTGTATTATTGGGTATCGGTGGTATTCCTCATACGGCAGGACTGTTTGCGATGGTTGCGGATATTGTAGATTATGGAGAGTGGAAGACCGGAGTACGTATTGATGGGCTTACTTATTCAGCGACGAGCTTTGGAATGAAAGTTGGCTCAGGATTTGGCGCAGCTGTTGTTGGCTGGGGACTTGCGTGGGGGCATTATAATGGTGTGCTCGCATCTCAGACAACAGAAACCGTTAATGCTATTAAGATGTTATTTACAGCAGTTCCGTTCGTATTATTTGCAGTTGGACTTATTATTTTGCTATTTGCTAATATTGATAAGATTTACCCTCAAATTTCAAAAGACTTAGCGGAAAGAAGATTAGCGAGATAAAAGAATTTTTGAAGAGTTTCAAAGCGTATATAAAATATAAATAATATAAAGCTCCATAAACGTTGCCGTAATAATATATGCAATGTTTATGGAGGTTTTTCTTTTATTTTAATAATCTGGCTATTTACTGTAAAAACTATATGTAATATAGTAAGAGGCGAAGCAACAATGATCTTACAAAGGAGTGTTATTTGAAAATGAAGAAGTACAACATGCTTACGGATGCGCCGGGAAAGTCACTGTTTTTCTTTGCGCTTCCGCTTATAATCGGGAACTTGTTCCAACAGTTTTATAATATGGCAGACTCAATAATCGTAGGGCGATTTGTAGGAGAAGAGGCGTTGGCAGCGGTAGGAGCATCTTATTCTCTGACGACAGTTTTTATTATGATTGCCATAGGAGGAGGAATCGGGGCATCGGTAGTAACTTCCCAGTATTTGGGTGCAGGACTCCATGATAAAATGAAAATATCAGTATATACGGCACTGATTAGCTTTGCAGTTCTTAGCATTGTCATGGGAGTATTCGGTTTCGTTATGTGCGAAAATATATTGTTGGCACTTCGGACACCGGAAAATATCTTAGCAGATGCAATCTTATATTTAAGGATTTATTTTGTAGGACTTCCATTCTTATTTATGTATAATATTTTATCCGCTTTGTTTAATTCCTTAGGGGATTCTAAGACACCTCTTTATCTTCTTATTTTTTCCTCTATATTAAATGTTGTGTTGGATTTATATATGGTGCTTTCGTTACATATGGGAGTAGCGGGAGTGGCGGTTGCAACAGTAATTGCGCAGGGGATTTCAGCGCTTCTTTCCTTCTCTATACTAACAAGGCGCTTGAGGCAGTATGGAGGGCAGGAAGATAAATTTGTAGCCTTCCGTGGGGACATGCTCGGGAAAATGTTAAGGATTGCGCTTCCGTCTATGATCCAGCAATCCATTGTATCTATTGGAATGTTAGTTGTGCAGTCCGTAGTGAATGGCTTCGGATCCTCAGTTCTGGCCGGATACACTTCGGGAATCCGTATCGAGTCTATTTGTATTGTATCGATGATTGCGATGGGGAATGCTGTTTCCACTTTTACCGCACAGAATATGGGCGCTGAAAGGGCAGATAGAGTGAGGCAAGGATATCGGAGTGCCTATGTTTTAATCTTTGCTTTTGCCGTGATTACATTTCTTATATTAACTATTTTCCATGGGCAACTAATTTCTGCGTTTATCGATAGTGAAAGCGGAGGAGAAGCTTTTGCGGTCGGAAATGCTTATATTACATTTATTCGCTTTTTCTTCGTGTTTATCGGACTGAAATCAATTACGGATGGGGTTCTCAGGGGAGCGGGTGATGTGGCAGTATTTACGATAGCTAATTTGATAAATCTGGGGATTCGTGTGTTTATATCGTTTCAGTTTGCCGGTATATGGGGAATCGAAGCGGTTTGGTATGCGGTACCGATGGGATGGGTAGCCAATTATATCATATCCTTTTTATGGATGTTGACAGGAAAATGGTCCAAGAAGAAGATTGTTTCTTCCTGACAGGGAATTATAAGAGAGCAAAGAAATAGAATAGTATTGAAATAAGAGTTAGAATAGTAGTAGAATGGAGTAACAAAAGCAGATGACGGAGGTTTGAAATGGAAGAAGGGAAGATTCATAGTAGTGCATTTATTGCACAGGGAGCAATCGTACTGGGCGATGTTAGAGTAGGAGAAGAATGCAGTATATGGTTTCATGCTACCGTAAGGGCTGACAGAGATGAGATTATCATTGGCAATAGAAGCAATATTCAAGACAATGCAGTGGTGCATGTGGAGACTGACTTTCCGGTGTATATCGGTGAGAATGTAACTGTTGGGCATAGCGCCATCGTTCATGGAAGTACAATCGGGGATAATACGCTGGTAGGTATGGGAGCTATTATTCTGAATGGAGCAAAAGTAGGGAAAAACTGTATTATAGGTGCAGGAGCATTAGTGCCTCAGAATATGGTAATTCCTGACGATTCCCTCGTTATAGGCTGTCCGGGTAAAATACTTCGCAAGGTGACGGAAGAAGAGAGGCGGGCTAGCTTACATAATGCCATGGAGTACGCAAGGGAAGGACAGAACTATAAAACATAAAACAAATCAAAAATAGGAGGATTAAGAGGATGGATTTTTTTGAAAAGGTAGGAGCTACAATCGTAACAGCAGGGAAGGACGTAACGGATAAAGCAAAGGATTTGGCTGAAATAGCTAATCTGAGGAGTCAGATCAATGCTTGTGAAGAGGTAATTAAGAAAAACTACATGGAAATCGGAAGACTTTATTACGAGCAGTTCAAAGAGGCAGAATATAATGACTTCGTAGAGCAATGCAGTGCAATTACTAATGCAAAAAGCGGTGTGGAAGCATTAGAAGAGAAAATCCGTGATATTAAAGGCGTGTAGAATAAGGATATGCCAAAGGGTGAAAGTAGTAAGAAGTAAAAGAGATAAAAGTAAAAGAAATTAGGAAAGAAGAGGCAGCTGCTTGTAAAAGCAACTGCCTCTTTTATAAAATTCTATCATTATGGTTGTTGTTCCCCGGCTTGCTGTGCTTGTTCGGCTGCCGCCTGTTGAGCAGCAAGAGCGGCCTGCTGAGCAGCGATATTACGCTGTTGTATTTCGGCCCGCTGCTGTTCGATAATCTCTTCGTGTCCGGGTGTAGCGAAGAACTCGGCAGTATGAGGACAGAGATTGCTCTGATTAGCGGGAACAGTCACGGTAGATACGCTGCCATCAGGATTGGTAACCTGTGCGGTAGTGGAAGAGCCGCCCTGTAAGGAGACATCCTCTACCGGAATGAGCTCCAGAACGCCTTCTACCTTAAACGGACAGAATTCTGTTGCCGGTAAGGAGCTATACTGACAGATAGCGCCCTGATAATGGACATTGCAGCTATCGGTAGGAACTGTTCCATCAGCGAAGTATTCTGTAGTCAATGTGGCATCACACAACCCGGGTATCGGTAACTTGCCTGATCTGGAGCATACGGTTGCTGTTACGATACCGGCAGGAACAGGGAAGGATTCATTCGGTAAATCTGCATGAATCTGAGACATAGCCGTTCTCCAAAGCTTCTTGGCGAGATTTTTTTCTTCACCGGTAAGTTTTGTATTATTGTCATAGCCTGCCCATGTGGTAGCGGTATAGTAAGGTGTATAGCCTGCGAACCATACATCGTTGTAGTCGGAAGTAGTTCCCGTCTTACCGGCAATTGCCATACCGCCGAAATTAACGGAGCCGCCGGTTCCCTTTGTTACAACGTCTACCATAGCGTCTGTCAGGAGGAAAGCTGTCGTTTCCTTAATAACCTGTTTTGACTCTGGATGTGTATTATCCAGAATTACGTTACCGTCATGATCGACTACCGTATTATATAATCTGGGTTTCACATAAGTGCCGTGATTAGCAATCGTAGCATAAGCGGCATTTAATTCTTCATTGGTGACACCTCTCGTAATACCGCCGAGGGCTAATGATTGCACGATATCCGATTTGGTTTCTCCGCCAATCACTTCATTTTCAACGAGTGTTGTAAAACCGAAATTCTGCAGATAGTCAAAGCCGAGTCTCGGTGTAATCTGAGTGAGCGTTTTAACCGCTATGATATTGAGGGAATCTTGAATACCGAGACGTAAGGAGCAAAGTCCGCGATAAGCTTCTCCGTACCAGTTTCTTACAGGTGTTCCGTCCCCATAGTTAAATGGTGCATCGTTATAAACACTTGCCAGAGTAAGACCGGCACTATCCAAAGCGGGCGCATAGGTGGATACTATTTTGAAGGTGGAACCGGGCTGTCTTACCGTATCGGTAGCTCGATTTAATGTTCGGCTTCCTTCTTTGGCACCGCGTCCGCCTACTAAAGCCACGACTGCTCCGCTGCTTTGATCTTCTACAGTGAATGATACCTGAGGCTGAGGAGTAAGATTGATCTTCTCCGCATATACTTCATCGCCGTCTTCCATAACAGCATTCTGATATTCTTCGATGGCGGCCATAGCATCCTCCTGAGAGGAGTAAATCAAGTTGAACTTCAAATTCGATTCTTTGAAATAAGCTTTGAACATTTCGGTACTGTAGTTTTCCGTATCCCCATTTTTCTTCTGTACGGTCAACTCATAATTTAAATACCATTTAACGTTCTCGGGATAGTTCTCGGGATTGCTGAAAACCTCGTCGCAAATTGCCTGAACATCAGGATCTTGCGTGGAGTAAATCTTAAGACCACCGGTATAGAGAAGAGTATTAGCCTGTGTTTCATTGTAACCGGCAGCTATCAAGTCCTCTAATACATCATCCACTAATGCATCCACAAAGTATGTATTGATGGAGGAGTTCTCTATCTCCTTGTTAGTGGTCTGTATCCGGGAGTAGACATCGTCAGCCATCGCCGTGTCAAGTTCTTCATTGGTGATATATCCTTGCTTGAACATATAATTTAATATTTTTTCTCGTCTTTCCGCATTCTTATCCGGATGGGAAATAGGATTTAAGCGGCTCGGATTCTGAGTAATGCTCGCGATGACCGCACATTCGGATAAAGTCAGTTCGCTGACTGATTTGTTGAAGTAACGCTGAGAAGCAGCCTGCACACCGAGGGTATTTTGTCCTAAGTTAATCGTATTCATATAATTTAAGATAATATCATCCTTGGTGGAGATCTTCTCAAGTTCCAAAGCGAGATACTGCTCCTGCAGCTTACGTTCTACCTTTTCCATAAAGCCATCTTCCGATACCCAGTCAGTAAATACGTTGTTTTTTAATAACTGTTGGGTGATGGTGCTGGCGCCTTCGGAGAAATTACCGGAAGTGATGCCGATGACTCCGGCACGGATGATTCCTTGAAGGTCGATACCATTGTGTTCATAAAAGCGTTCATCCTCTACCGCTACAAAGGCATGGGGGAGATATTCCGGAATCATATCCATGGTAACAGGAATACGATTGGAGTTCGCGGAAACCAATTTAGCAGTTTGAGAACCGTCAATATCATATACGAAGGTGGAAAACCCGGTCGGCTGCACATTAATATTGCCGATGTCGGGAGCACTGTCGATGATTCCCCGGAATAAACCGAAGACTGCACTGGCGCCAATAACAGCCGTTGCGATGACAGCAATAATGATTACATTAAAAAATGTAAGTGCAAATTTTCTTCCCCACTTCGCAGATGTAGAATGGAGTGCCTTTTGCTTGTTTCTGACACCCTTTTTTCCATAGTTCATGAATTTTGCCTCCTTGAAGTGTGCATAATAAGCACAACTAACATTACGATTATAGCAAAGTCTTCCAGTGAAATAAAGTTTTTTCGTTAATTAATTCGTTTATATTAAGAATTGTTCACAATTGGATACACTTTTATTCCGTTTTATGATAAAATGTAAATCGTGTTTTTACGAATCATCTGATTGTGGAGCGAAGGATTTATGATGGAAAAGGAACAGCTTTTTTTACCATATAAAGTATTGAAAGAAGGGGGACGCGGTGAAATTGTGGAGAAAAAGTCCAGGTTTATCGCAACGCTTACTCCCGTGGAATCGGAAGAAGAGGCTGCAGCCTTTGTTGAAGAGATGAAGAAAAAATATTGGGATGCCAGGCATAACTGTTCCGCATTTGTACTCGGAGAGCGAGCTCAGATTACAAGGTGCAGCGATGATGGTGAACCTGGCGGGACGGCAGGAAAGCCGATGTTGGAGGTCCTCCTTTCCTCGGAGATACGCAATGTGGCAGCAGTGGTAACCCGGTATTTCGGCGGAACATTGCTGGGTACAGGCGGACTCGTAAGGGCCTATACTCAAGCGCTGCAGGCGGGTTTGGCAGCCTCCCGTATCGTTACGATGCGTTATGGAGTACGCCTGATGCTTGTGACCGACTATAATGGAATTGGGAAGATACAGTACTTATTATCACAGAGGAACCTTGCTATAGATTCCAGTGAATACACGGATATTGTCCGATTAATTCTTACCGTTCCTTATGAGGAAAAGGAAGAAGTATGCAAGGAACTGATTGAGAGCACATCGGGAAAAGTGAAAATAGAGGAGTTGGAAAAATTTTATTTTGTCAGTGGTTGACAAATTAAGAGATATAATTATACTCAAAGTAGTAAGTTTATTTATCGACAACGGATGTCGAAAAAGCAATGTTAGGAAAGGTGGTGGTTTTTATGAAGTCAAGTCGAAGTTCAACAAGTTCGGATATACCTCTCCCGAGGCGGAGCATAAAAATCACATATGGAGGAACATTGCTATGGAAGAAATCAAAGATTTAGATGTTATTAAAGAATTATTGGAAACCAAGCAGTATACTAGGCTCCGCCAGAAGCTTTCGGATATTAACATAGCGGATATCGCAATTCTTATTGAAGAGCTCGGAAGAGAGGAGCTGCTTAAGATATTCCGCATTCTTCCCAAGAGTATAGCGGCGGATGTATTTTCTTATCTGGAAGTAGATAATCAGCAATATATTATTACATCGTTATCCGACAAGGAAGCGGCGAATATTATCGATAATCTGATGGCCGATGATGCTACTGACCTCTTAGAGGAGATGCCGGCCAATATGGTAAAGCGTATGCTTTCCCATGCGAGTGCTGAGACGAGGCGGGACATCAATCATCTGCTTCGTTACCCGGATTCTTCCGCCGGAAGTATTATGACGGTGGAATACGTAGATTTAAAGGAAACCATGACGGTGGAAGATGCAATACAACGAATCCGTCAGATAGGAGTAGACAGCGAAACTATCAATATATGCTATGTACTTGATCCGAAGAGAACGTTAGTAGGTACGGTAGCGCTTCGTTACCTGCTAATAAGTCCCCCTGATGCGATCATCGGAGATATTATGCATGAAAATGTTATATATCTTCATACGCTGATGGATCAGGAAGAAGTAGCGAGACAATTTCAAAAATACGATTTTTCATCGATGCCGGTAGTGGATAATGAAGGCAGACTTGTGGGTATCGTTACGGTAGACGACGTTGTGGATATTTTGCAGGAAGAAGCGACGGAAGATATTGAGAAAATGGCGGCTATCGTGCCGAGTGACAGGCCCTATATGAAAACAGGAGTTTTCGAAACTTGGAAAAAGAGGATTCCCTGGCTGTTGCTCCTTATGATTTCTGCTACTTTTACAGGAAGTATTATCACGTCCTTTGAAACGGCGCTCAGTGCCGTTCCCATGCTTACTGTGTTTATTCCGATGTTGATGAGTACCAGCGGAAATGCAGGAGGTCAGGTCAGCGCTACGGTTATCCGGGGAATATCTTCCGGGGAAATCAGTTACCGGGACGTCTTTAAGATTATATGGAAGGAGCTTCGTGTGGCATTAGCCTGCGGAATTACATTAGCAGCAGCATATTTTGTTAAGTTGTTGCTATTTGACAAGTCAGGGTTCGATGTGGCCTTGGTTATTTGTCTGACTTTAATTGCAGAGGTATCTATCGCCAAGGTGATAGGCTGTACGCTACCGCTGTTGGCAAAGAGGGTAGGGATTGATCCGGCGGTTATGGCTAGCCCGTTTATCAGTACGGTACTCGATGCGCTTTCGCTTATGATTTATTTTACCATTGCGACACATATATTACATCTTGGTTAATACTCAGAACAAAAGTGTGCTTCGTCCACTCTCGTGATTTAAATATTTTGCGGCACAGCTTTTGTTCCGCGCGCGTAGCTGCGCATCCTACACGGAGTGCTATTATATATGGGGCGCGACCCATAATATAATAGGGTGAACGCCCTCAGGAGCAGTTCACCCTATTACTTACTTTCTATCTATTATCTAAGTCATATTATGACTTATTCATATTATAATCTATTGATCTAATATCTTCACGATCCGGTATTACCGATTCCGTCATTTTCAATCAATCTGAGCACACTATTTGTTTGATGCACGTTTTCTCATAGTGGGGTCTAATATTTTCTTTCTGATTCGCAGAGATTCAGGAGTAACTTCCAAAAGCTCATCCGTATCGATAAATTCAAGTGCCTGTTCCAAGCTAAGAACTTTAGGAGGGCTAAGCCTTAGAGCTTCATCAGCGCTGGAAGAGCGCGTATTTGTAAGCTGTTTCTTCTTGCAGACATTCAGTTCAATATCTTCACCGCGGCCGTTCTGACCGATGACCATACCTGCATAAACCTTTTCGCCGGGACCGATGAATAGGGTACCCCGCTCTTGTGCATTGTAAAGGCCATAAGTGATGGCTTCGCCTGTTTCGAAAGCGATGAGAGAACCTTGTTTTCTATACTGAATATCTCCTTTATAAGGGCCATAGCCGCTGAAGGTACTATTCATAATACCGTTACCTTTTGTATCTGTCATGAATTCGCCGCGGTATCCAATAAGTCCACGTGCCGGAATGGAG
This sequence comes from Kineothrix sp. MB12-C1, assembly GCF_030863805.1. Lineage (NCBI taxonomy): Bacteria > Bacillati > Bacillota > Clostridia > Lachnospirales > Lachnospiraceae > Kineothrix > Kineothrix sp. MB12-C1. Next base: position 435,635 of record NZ_CP132957.1, on the reverse strand, counting down.
AATTCCAGCCTGCTGTAACCGCCGGAAGCCATACCCATCGTAATTAGTTCTCCTTTTCTCTGGCTCAGCTTTTCGATGACCGTACCGGAGAACTCCTCGGGAACATCTACATAAGCGAGTTCCATGGGCTCGAGTTTCTTGCCGTCTTCATCGGTCTTATATAATACTTCCGCTTTGCTCACCGCGAATTCAAAGCCTTCTCTACGCATATTCTCGATAAGTACGGAGAGGTGAAGCTCACCGCGCCCTGATACCTTGAAACTTTCCGTTGTGGCAGTATCCTCTACCCGAAGAGAGACATCGGTATTTAACTCACGGAAAAGGCGGTCGCGCAGATGGCGGCTTGTAACATATTTTCCTTCTCGTCCGGCGAGGGGAGAGTCGTTAACAATAAAATGCATAGCAATAGTAGGTTCCGATATTTTCTGGAAGGTAATAGGAGTGGGGGATTCCGGAGAACAAAGAGTATCTCCGATGTGGATATCCGCAATGCCGGAGATAGCAACGATAGAGCCGATTCCGGATTCCTTTACCTCTACTTTATTAAGTCCATCGAATTCGTATAGTTTGCTTATTTTTACTTTTCTTTGCTTTTCGGGATCATGATGGTTCACAATAACCACTTCCTGATTGATTTTTACACAACCATTATCCACCTTGCCCACACCGATACGGCCTACATATTCATTATAGTCTATAGTACTGATCAGCACCTGTGTGCCTGCATCAGGATCACCGGAGGGTGCAGGAATATAGTCTAATATGGTTTCGAACAAGGGAACCATATCAGAGCCTTTGGCATCGATATCCGTGGAAGCGATACCTGTTTTCGCAGAAGCGAAGATGAAAGGGCAGTCGAGTTGTTCTTCGTTAGCGTCCAGATCTATGAAAAGTTCTAACACTTCGTCGATAACTTCGCGTGGCCTTGCTTCCGGACGGTCAATTTTATTGATGCATACGATGACGGGGAGCTGTAGTTCCAATGCCTTTTTCAGAACGAATTTTGTCTGAGGCATAGCGCCTTCGAAGGCATCGACTACGAGAACAACGCCGTTTACCATCTTAAGAACTCGTTCCACTTCGCCGCCGAAATCAGCATGTCCGGGAGTGTCGATAATATTTATCTTCGTACTTTTGTATGTGACTGCCGTATTCTTAGCGAGAATTGTAATACCTCGCTCGCGTTCGATATCGTTAGAATCCATTACGCGTTCGGTAACGGCCTGGTTTTCACGGAATACACCGCTTTGCTTTAGAAGTTCATCCACTAAAGTAGTCTTGCCATGGTCAACGTGGGCGATAATGGCAATGTTTCTTACATCGTCTCTATTTTGCTTCATAGTTACTCCTCAATTAACTTTTTCAAAATGTGATTAATTTTATCATGTTTTTAAATTTATAAAACTTGTTCAGTATATCATTGTATATGATAAGTTGCAAGAAATAATCGTGTAAAAACAAGGAATGTGCATCTTTAGTATGCGAAAATACGGGAAAAAGAAATATGATTTATAGTGAAAATGGTGGTGCTGCGCGGTGCCTTACAGTTCTTTTTTGTGAAAAATGCGATATATTAGTATTAATTACGGGAAAAAATTCTTAAAAGTGTAAGAAGGGAGAACAAAAATGACAGATAAAGTAATTGAAAACAACCAGGTGGTAATCATGGGGGAAATAGTGAGTGATTTCATTTTCAGCCACGAAATATTCGGAGAGGGATTCTATATGGTAGATGTCCGTGTGGAGAGGCTGAGCGAATCGATGGATAATATTCCTCTTATGGTATCGGAACGTCTCATCGATGTGGATGGGGATTATAAAGGAATGTATATCATAGTAAATGGACAGTTCCGCTCCTATAACCGGCATGAAGAGAGAAAGAATAAGCTGGTGCTTTCCGTATTTGCAAGAGAAATAGAGTTCGTAGATGAAATTGGAGAAAGTACGAAGTCGAATCAAATTTATTTAGATGGTTATATTTGTAAGGAGCCGATTTATAGAAAGACCCCTTTGGGAAGAGAAATAGCCGACCTCCTTCTTGCGGTGAACAGGCCTTATGGAAAATCAGATTACATACCGTGCATCTGCTGGGGAAGAAATGCCAGATTTGCAAGCGGATTCGAAGTAGGTGCAAGATGTGCTGTCTGGGGCAGGATCCAGAGCAGAGAATATATGAAAAAGTTATCCGAAGAGCAGTTGGAAAGAAGGGTTGCTTATGAAGTATCAGTAAGCAAATTAGAGTTAATAGAAGATTAATAGTTGATTTCCACAAGTTTGTGTGATATTATATGCCATACATTGTTACATATTGCATAAGAAAAGGTTATATATCCTGATTTGGAGATAGGAGCCGGATATGAGAAAAGGAACAATACATATTTACAGCGGCGACGGGCATGGAAAGTCACCAGCCGCCTTAGGCAGAGCGGTACAAATGGCATGTCACGGCAAAAAAGTGGTGATTATCCAGTTTTTGAAAGGAAAGGGGTTGGAGGATTCCGATTTTCTTCGAAGGCTTGAACCCGAGATGAAGCTATTTCGCTTTGAAAAGTCAGATGAGAATTTCGCAGAACTTAGCACAGAACAAAAGGCAGAGGAAATTGGAAACATTAAGAACGGATTGAACTATGCCAAGAAGGTGCTGTCCACAGGAGAGTGTGATTTGCTTATTTTGGACGAAGTGCTGGGGCTGATAGATAATAATATTATAACGGTAGATGAACTTAAGAATCTGCTGGAAGCGAGGGCCAACGAAGAGACGGACATCATTATAACGGGAATCACTTTAAATGATGATGTTTGTGTATTTGCGGACGAAGTGACCAAGATGGAAACTATGAAATTTAAAGTATGGTAAAGAATTCTCTGAAAAGTTTTCTATGGAAAGTGTTCTGCGAAAACGAACATTGACAGTTAAACCGTACAGTGATATGATAATTTTATAAGATTAAAAGGTAGAGGTTGCGTATTTTATAAGTAATTTTTTGGATGTGGCAGGCACAGGAGAAGAAAAATGAAAGGAAAAGACGCCGAAAGAGCGGGATACTATGCGGTCACGTTCTTGGGCATACAGCGAATAACTGTATGACTGTCATCGGTATGATGGGGCGCTATCTGAGATTATGGACATTGGGAGAGTAAGCATAAGTACTTTTCCGGATATTAAGTAATCATAAGCCGGCGCATATTGTGTCGGCTTTCCGTTTTTTATTCTATAAGGAATCTACAAGAGATTTCTCATGCGGGGAGCCAAGAGGCCAGACCTATCGGTGAGCCTTTTATATATAAGGAGGAAAAGAAATGGCTGTTTTTACAGGAGCAGGCGTAGCGATTGTTACACCTTTTAAAGCAAATGGAGAAGTTAACTATGAAAAGTTCGGGGAACTGTTAGAGTTTCAGATAAAGGGCGGAACGGATGCGATTATCGTATGCGGAACGACAGGAGAGGCATCCACCCTTACTCATGAGGAACACTTGGAAGTCATCAAATATTGTGTGGAAAAGGTAAACGGAAGAATCCCGGTAATTGCGGGAACCGGATCTAACTGTACGGAGACTGCAATTTATCTTTCGACAGAGGCGGAGAAACATGGGGTAGACGGCCTTTTAACGGTAACTCCTTATTACAATAAAGCAACGCAAAAGGGACTATTTGCTCATTTTAAAGCGATTGCTGATTCTGTAAAGCTTCCGATCATTCTTTATAATGTACCGAGCCGTACAGGGTGCAATATTTTACCGGAGACGATAGTGAAGCTTTGCACAGAGGTGGAAAACATTGTAGGAGTAAAGGAAGCCAGCGGTAATATTTCTCAGGTAGTGAAGTTAATGTCCCTGGCTGAGGGAAAAGTAGATTTGTATTCGGGCAACGATGACCAGATATTCTCGCTGCTTACGCTTGGGGGAAAAGGAGTAATCTCCGTTCTTTCCAATGTAGCACCGAAGGAAACTCATGATATTTGTGAGAAGTTCTTCGCAGGGGATATGGAAGGGAGCAGAGATATTCAGCTAAGAGCTATCGAGTTATGTGATGCTTTGTTCTGTGAAGTGAACCCGATTCCTGTGAAAAAAGGTCTTAACTTGATGAATATGGAAGCAGGACCGCTTCGAATGCCCCTGACCGAGATGGAGGAAGCGAACGCGGTAAAGCTGGAAAAAGCGATGAAAGATTTCGGTATTTTATAATAGCGAGGCTTGATGGAATAAAGAAAGGTATACGATATGACAAAAGTGATAATGCACGGCTGTAACGGTAAAATGGGAAGAACCATAACGGAAATCATTGCTGTGGACGAAGATATCGAAATTGTGGCGGGTGTGGATGCATATGATGAAGGGAAAAATGAATATCCGGTATTTAAGAGCATAGAATTATGCGATGTAGAAGCGGATGTAATCATTGACTTCAGTAACGCCAAAGCGATAGATGTGCTTCTTTCCTATTGCCAGGAGAAGAAGGTGCCTTGTGTGCTCTGTACGACGGGACTTTCCGAACAACAGTTGGGTAAGGTAGAAGAGGTCGCGAAGGAAACAGCAATTTTAAAATCGGCAAATATGTCGCTGGGAGTCAATATGCTGCTTAAGCTTATTAAAGAAGCTGCCGGTATCTTGGCTCCGGCGGGTTTTGATATTGAAATTGTGGAAAAGCATCATAGCCTGAAAGTGGACGCTCCGAGCGGTACGGCACTTGCCCTTGCCGATTCCATTAATGAGGAGTTAGAAGGCGAATACGAATATGTTTATGACAGAAGCAGCCGCAGGGAGAGCCGCCCTCGGAAGGAAATAGGTATCTCGGCAGTAAGGGGTGGAACGATTGTAGGAGACCATGATGTGATTTTCGCAGGAACGGATGAGGTTATTACCTTCTCACATACAGCGTATTCCAAGGCTGTATTTGCAAAAGGTGCAGTACAAGCTTCAAAATTTCTCGCAGGGAAGAAAGCCGGCTTATATAATATGAGCGATGTGATTGAAGAAGGCTAAAACATATATAAAAAAGATATAAAATAATAAATAAAGAAATAGAGGGCAGATTGAGAGAAAGAAACTGCCGGAACAGGGGTTGCAATGAACGATTTGGAATTAAAATATTTACGAAGTCTGTCGCACCAATATCCGACGATTGCGGCGGCATCTACGGAGATTATTAATTTACAGGCAATTCTTAACCTGCCAAAGGGAACGGAGCATTTTCTGACGGACATTCACGGGGAGTGTGAGCAGTTCAACCATGTACTCAAGAATGGTTCGGGATCTGTCAAAAGAAAAATCGATGAGGAATTCGGAAATACGCTGAGCAGCAAAGATAAAAAGAGTCTTGCCACCTTGATTTATTATCCGAAAGAAAAGTTAGATATTGTGCTTCAGGAGGAGCCTAATATTGAGGATTGGTATAAGATAACGCTCTATCGGCTCGTTCAAATGACCAAGAGGGTATCTTCGAAATATACCCGTTCCAAAGTGAGGAAGGCTCTGCCGAAGGATTTCGCTTATATTATTGAAGAGCTTATTACCGAGAAGGCGGATATACAAGATAAGGAAGCCTACTATAATGAGATTATCCATACGATTATCAAGATTGATAGGGCTCAGGAGTTTATTATTGCGCTTAGTAATCTTATTCAGAGAATGGTTATCGATCATCTTCACATTGTAGGTGATATTTTCGATAGAGGTCCGGGACCTCATATTATTCTGGATACCCTAAGTAAGTATCATTCGGTAGATATTCAGTGGGGAAATCATGATATTGTATGGATGGGTGCGGCAGCAGGACATTTGGCATGCATCGCTAATGTTATTCGTATGTCGGCGCGCTATGGCAATCTTGATACACTGGAAGAGGGATATGGTATTAACCTGATTCCTCTAGCGGCTTTTGCATTGGAGACATATACGGATGTAAACTGTGATGTTTTTTCTATAAAATATAATACGGATTATAATACAAAAGATCTGAGTATGGATATGAAGATGCATAAGGCTATTTCCATTATTCAGTTCAAACTAGAGGGTAATCTCATTATGAGGAGACCGGAATTCCAGATGGCAGATCGGTTGCTTCTGGATAAGATTAATTATGAAGATAAGACTGTGACGATAGACGGGAAGGCCTATGAGATGATCGATGTGGAGTTCCCTACTGTGAATCCGGATAATCCTTATGCGTTAACACCGGAAGAAGAGCAGGTTATGGAACGTCTGCGGCAAGCTTTTGTGAACTGTGAGAAGCTGCAGCGGCATGTTCGGTTTTTATTTTCCCAAGGTGGACTTTATAAGGTTTACAACTCTAATTTGTTATACCATGGCTGTATGCCTATGGACGATAACGGCAATTTCAGTGAGATAACGGTCGATGGCACGAAATATAGCGGTAAGGCCTTATATGATGTTCTCGATCATTATGCGAGAAAAGGGTATTATTCCAAGAATAGCCCCGGAGAAATGCAAAAAGGACAGGACATGATATGGTATATCTGGGGCGGTCCGATGTCGCCGGTATTCGGCAAAGATAAAATGGCTACCTTTGAGCGGTATTTTGTAAAAGACAAGACAACACATGCAGAAATTAAAAACGGTTACTATAGACTGTTGGATGACGAAAATGTCATCAATAAAATATTGACTGAATTCGGTCTCGATACGGTGAATTCCCACATTGTGAACGGACATGTCCCGGTAGAATTGAAGAAGGGAGAATCTCCGGTTAAATGTAATGGTAAACTTCTTATTATAGATGGCGGATTCTCGAGGGCATATCAAGGAAAAACAGGAATTGCAGGATATACCTTGGTTGCAAATTCCCATGGAATGCGTCTGGTAGCTCATGAGCCTTTCGAATCGACAGAGTCGGCAATCTTACATGAATCGGATATTTTTTCGGATTCCTTTATTCTGGAGACGAGTCAGAGGAGAATCAGTGTAGCGGATACGGATGTTGGAGTAGAACTAAAAGAGAGTATTCATCAGCTCGAAGAGCTTTTAAGAGCATATAGAGACGGAATTATTACTGAAAAAGCATTATAGGGAGACGTTAAAGTCCCCCTATTTTAAGTGGCAGTGCTATTAAGGATTAGTTTTTGTATTGCCAACTACGTCATCAGCAATATTAGATACGCCATCAGCAACATCATCTACGACATCGCCAACTGCATTTCCGGCATCTTCTAATACAGAACCGGTATTTGTATTGTTGTCGTCAAGGTTATCGGTCGTGTTACCTACGCCATCACCGACTCCATTTGTTGCATTGTCCGCACCGTTTACATCGTTATTTAAACTATCATTTGCGGTGTCTGTGGTATCTGTAGTGTTTGTAGTATCTGTGGTGTTCGTGGTACCGGTTGTATTGTTTGTATTAGTGGTGCCAAGACCAGTGCCGTTATCGGTACCATTTGTAGTAGTACCGGTAGTGGTTCCCGTATCGTTCTTCGTGTCGGTTGTCGTTCTGTTACCGCAGGCAGTAACAAGACCGAGCATGAGCACAATAAGAGAGACCGATATCAGCTTTTTACTGTTTTTCATAATATTCCCTCCATCTTATCAAGTTAAAACATATCGCACCCATATGCACACAGCAGGCGGGTGTTCCTTATGTATTATGTTCAAAGAGACAAAAAATATACGGAGGCCGGCAATAAAAATGGAGTTTAGACCTTGTATCGATATTCATAACGGAAAAGTAAAACAAATTATAGGCGGAAGCTTAAAAGATGAAGGTGATGCCGCCAGTGAAAATTATGTGTCCGAATTGGATGCAGCTTTTTATGCAAATTTATATAAAAAGCACCAATTGAAAGGCGGACATATCATTCTTTTGAACGCTGTATCCAGCAATTTTTTCAAAGAAACGAAGGAACAGGCAATAAAAGCCCTTAATGCATATCCGGAGAACCTTCAGATAGGCGGAGGAATTACAGCGGATAATGCGGAGGAATATTTAGAACACGGTGCTTCGCATGTGATTGTAACTTCCTATGTCTTTAGGGATGGAAGTATAAAATATGAAAATTTGGAGAAATTAGTTTCCAAAGTGGGAAAGGAAAAAATTGTTTTAGATTTAAGTTGTCGCAAAAAGGATGACCGTTATTATATTGTGACCGATCGATGGCAAAATTATACGAAGGTAGAGTTATCTCTTGAGATGCTTGATGAGTTTTCCAATTATTGTGATGAATTTTTAATTCATGCCGTGGATGTGGAAGGAAAAGCGGAAGGAATTGAGGAAGAATTGGCCGGACTGCTTGGAGGCTGGGGGAAGATTCCTGTCACCTATGCAGGAGGTGTTCATAATTTTTCTGATTTGAAGAAACTGAGGGAGCTTGGCAAGGGAAGAGTGAATGTAACGATAGGAAGTGCTCTTGATCTATTTGGAGGCAGTATGAAGTGGGAAGAAGTGCTTACATATATAAAAGAACAAAAATAAAAGAACAAAAAAAGAACCTATCTGATGCAGATAGGTTCTTTCCTTAATCCGTTACCAAAACTGTTACCATATTACAAATTCTAAATAAAAGCCATTATTAAACGATTGCTATTATTAACAATTTTAATAAAGTATATTATTTATATATGAAAAGGCACATGTTGATACTGATTAAAGCTTGTTATATTAGCGAAGTGCTAATTATAACCTAGTTACGTTAACAGCCTGGGGACCTTTTTCGCCGTTGATTACTTCGAACTGAACTGCAGCGCCTTCGTCAAGAGACTTGAAGCCGTCCATGTTAAGTCCTGAGTAATGTACGAATACATCATTTCCCTGCTCATCAGAGATGAAGCCATAACCTTTTTGGTTGTTAAACCATTTTACTGTACCTTTGTTCATTTGAGATACCTCCACAAAATAAATATATCGTATACCATTACACGACACCCATAGAATATCATATATAAACGAAAAAGTAAATGAAAATGTGAATAAAAATGAAATAAAAATAAAAAGATTGAAATGTCAAATAATTATGCAGATAGTGCAAATACAATATTAGAAACACATGATATTCTTAACAAAGGATTTAACAATAGTTAATCCAAATGTAAAATTCCCCTTTTACATGGAAAAGGCACTTGCTTTTAGTAAGTGTCTTTTTTGCTGTCCATGCTATGGGAAACGGAAATATCAATCATAGATAATCGGTAGAAAAGGATAGGGCTGTAATTATGGAAGGTGACGTAAGAAGGAAGAAGATAATTGAGATATTACATGAGGAATCGTTGCCCGTGTCAGGAACGGAACTGGCAGGAATACTGGGTGTGAGCAGACAGGTAATTGTTCAGGATATCGCTTTATTGCGCGCCACGGATAAGAATATACTTTCCACGAATAAAGGTTATATTTTATTTGTGGAAGTATCGGATGATAATATAAAAAAAAGGACGTTCAAAGTAAAACACAAGGATGAAGAAATTCTGGATGAACTGAATACTATCGTTGATTGCGGAGGAAGGATTCTGGATGTCGTAGTTGAACACGATATTTATGGACAAATTGCAGTCGATTTAATTATAAACAGTAGGGCAGATGCGGAAGCTTTTGTACAACAAGTAGAAAAATATGAGACGAAACCTCTGAATAAACTTACAGGTGGAGTGCATTTTCATACGGTGGAAGCGGGTGATGAAGAGATTCTTAACAGAATCGGAGAGGAACTTGAGAAAAAAGGATACTTGATTAATTAATGAAGATATGTTATTCTTGCCCTTGACTGACAAGACAGGTGACAATACATATAGAGTCAGGGTGGAGGAATAATGGAAAAATTAAAGAAAGTATTAAATGAAATCTTTATTGAAGGAATGAGCGGAATGGCATCGGGGTTATTTGCTACACTTATTATCGGAACGATTATTCAGCAGATAGGGAATATAATTCCGGGAAGTATTGGAGAATATCTATTTCTCATGGGTAAGGTGGCAGCAGCGCTGACAGGAGCGGGTATCGGGTGCGGTGCGGCTGTTAGGCTAAAGTCCAGTCCGCTCGTCATCCTATCGACTGCAGTGGCAGGTATGATCGGAGCATTTGCAGCCAAAATCATAGAAGGAAGTGCTTTCACAGATGGTGTGATTCATTTTGCAGGGCCTGGGGAACCTTTAGGCGCATTTATTGCGGCTACCGTAGCAATTTATATTGGGCGCCTTGTAGCAGGAAAGACAAAAGTGGATATTCTTGTGACTCCTTTTGCATGTATCATATCCGGAGGGACGGTAGGATTATTGATAGGACCTTCGATTTCTGCTTTTATGATGTGGCTCGGATCCCTTGTTAATTGGGGAACCGTTCAATCGCCTTTCTTAATGGGAATCATTGTATCAGTATTGATGGGAATTATTCTTACTCTTCCCATCAGCTCCGCAGCACTTGGAATTATTCTCGGCTTGGATGGAATTGCGGCCGGAGCGGCTGTTGTAGGCTGCTGTGCTAATATGGTAGGCTTTGCAGTAGCATCATTTAGGGAAAATAAAACAAACGGTCTGTTGGCACAGGGACTTGGAACGAGCATGTTACAAATGGGAAACATTGTAAAAAAGCCGGTGATATGGCTTCCGGCTATTATTACCAGTGCTATTTTGGGTCCGATTTCAACGATGGGATTCGCAATGGTGAACAACCCGACTGGTTCAGGAATGGGTACTGCAGGTCTGGTAGGCCAGATTAATGCTTATCAGGCGATGATACAAACCGGAATGGCTCCTGGCGTTATTCTATATCAGGTTATATTGATGCACTTTGTACTACCGGCCGTCTTATCTTTCCTCATTTCTGAATTCATGCGCAAAAAAGGATGGATTAATGATGGGGATATGAAGCTGAATGTGTAGAAATATAAGGATTTACAATTAATTTTCATGATAAAGTTGTGTTTATAAGGTCACCTATGGTAAAATATGTAAAGTTTACTGGAGGTGACTTTTATTATGAATCTCAAAATGAGAAGAAGTAAGACAAGCTATACCATTATGATAGTCTCCGATTCCGCGAAAAATTATAGGAAGCAATTCCACATCAAGGCAGGAGCAGTTGGTGCAGTTACAGGAATTATTTTCGCAGCGGTAGTGCTTATTATCTGTTATATGGTATATAGCTCCATTACGCTCTCTGACTCCGTAGAGCGTACAAAGAAGCAGATGGAACAGATTAATTTATTAAAGGAAGAAAAGGCACAGCTTGAAACTTCAAATGAAGAGTTGATACAGAAGGTGGCAATCTTAAGCGAGACGGTGAATCAAAAGGTGGAGGCAGAGCAAGCCTTAGCAGCACAGCAGGAAGAGAGTCATCTTCCCAAAGGATTTCCCTTGAGCGGCTCAGCACAGATTAAGAGCGAAGGGGTAGAAGAAACTCGTGAAGATGGAGAGGAAGATCAAGCGGCGGAGCAGGAAACGGCCGCAGCCGTTGAGAATACGGATAGAAAAGAAGTGGTATTTACTGCAGCCACAGGAGCCAAAGTAATTGCTTCCGGAGCAGGGAATGTGATTGAGGTAATTGCGGATATAGAGTACGGCAATTCAATTAGCATTGATCACGGCAACGGATATGTTACAATATATCGCAATGGAGGCAACCCGCTGGTAAAGGTTGGCGATGAAGTGATGAGAGGTGCTATATTGTATGTAATATCAGAGGGAAATGTAGATATGGGATACAGTATCAAACAGGAAAATACATATATTGATCCAATGGAAATGATTGAAATTAATGGTTAGGAGGAAGTTATGTTGGGTAAGAAACAAGAGCATTTGAATGCTAAAATCAGCAGTATTGTAGGCGCGGATATGATAATGGAAGGCAATATTACCGCCAAGGAAACGATCCGAATTGAAGGAACGGTAAAAGGAGATGTGAGCTCTGAAGGAATCGTTATTGTCAGCCCCACGGGAACGATAAACGGCAATGTAAAGGGAAGCAGTATTATGGTTGCCGGAACGATAAAAGGAGATATGAACTCCGGCGGTCGGATAGAGGTATCCGCGACAGGAAAGATAGACGGAAATATCAAGACGAGAAGTTTGATTATCGATGAAAATGCTGTATTCCAGGGACAATGCACTATGAATACTCAGGATATTGAGTCAGAGTTAATAGCGGCGGAGATACCGGAGACGGAAGTCTAAGATTTGAAAGCGGTAAAAAGGCCGGAAAGTAATCCAATCGTGGATTTTCTTTCCGGCCTTTTTCAGGCTTATTTTATTGCGGATCCATTCTCTCGAATACAAGCTCGTATCCATCATTTCCATAATTGAGGGAACGATTTACGCGGCTAATGGTTGCCGTAGAAGCACCGGTCTTTTCCGCAATTTCCAGATATGTCTTGCGGTCGCGTAACATAGCAGCGACTTCGAATCTCTGTGAAAGGGACAACAACTCGTTGACCGTACATAAATCTTCGAAGAAGCTGTAGCATTCCTCCTTATCCTTCAAACTAAGAAAGCCATCAAATAAATGATCGACAGCATCCGTCCTTATTTTCTTATTCATGTCAATAACCATACCTTTCTTGTAGTCTGTAAACTTTGTGCAACGGACATGATTGCTTTTGCGCTTTAAAGCCTTACAACTCAATATGCTTCATTTTATCATATTAAAGTTATAAAGTAAAGGAGGACTTAAAAAGAGGAATTGTGGCCTATACTATCGATGGGAAGCAAAAGTTTATGCTTGCCATGTGGTTTTTAATACTATATAATAAAGTACAGAGGTGTTTCTATGACAATTGATAAGGATGATTTATTAAATAGCATAATAGAAAGCTTAGATCGGATACAGTATATAAAGCTAGAGGATATCCCTAATATAGATTTGTACATGGATCAAGTAACAACGTTTATGGATAAAAAGCTAAAGAGCGCTACGAGAAATCCGGGAGACGATAAGATTCTGACCAAAACGATGATTAATAACTATGCGAAGAATGATTTACTTCCTCCTCCGGAGAAAAAGAAGTATTCCAAGGAACATATCTTGCTCTTGATTTTCATTTACTATTATAAGGGAATTTTGACCATTAACGACATTCAGACTCTTCTCAATCCGTTAACGGAGCATTTTTTCAGAAATGATGAATTCGGGTTGGGAGAGGTATACAAAGAAGTATTCGGTCTGGAAAAAGAGCAGGTAGATGTCTTGAAAGAAGATGTGATAAACAAGTATCATATATCCAGGGATACCTTTGAGAGGGCCCCGGATGAGGATAGGGAATTTCTGCAATTATTTTCTTTTATCTGTATGCTTAGCTTCGATGTATATGTGAAGAAGCTGCTGATCGAGAAGATGGTAGATAGCTTGGGAAAGGCTGTAGAAGAGACGAAAAAAGAAGGAAAAAAGGAAAAGTCAAACGAAGAGAAAAATAAATAGAAAATAGTAAGGTATACCGTGGCCGCTTGCGGACAAGGTATAATATTTAAACAATATTATACTGCGCCGAGCAAAGCGAGTGTGCAAAAAACATACCATGGCCGCTTGCGGACAAGGTATGATAAAATAATGAAAGACACAAGGAATTACGACAGTGAAAAGTCGAACCCTTGTGTTTTTCTTTTTAAGAGCTTTTTAAGAAGCTTTTTAAGAATTAATAAAATTGAAGATTTTCTGGAAAGCAATACGTTATAATAAATGAATACGAAAAAGGAAGGGGTGAGAAGTATTAATCAAATAAAGAAAGAACAACTGCTGTCAGCGATGATTGATACTTATCAGAACCTTGTCTTTTCCGTTTGTTATAAGGTGACAGCAGACTATTTTGCCGCTGAGGATTTGACTCAGGAGACCTTCCTCACCGCATATAAGCATATGGATGAACTAAAAGATATGAATGAAAAGGCATGGCTGTGTAAAGTGGCTACGAACAAAAGCATTGATTACTTAAGAAGTGCAGGGCGAAGGTCAGTACCTACTGAAGATTTATTTTTCGAACAGCAAAGTGAAACACGTAGCTCGCCGGAAGAACTATGTCTGGAAGAAGAAGTGCGAGAGCAATTACTTACTTATTGCAGTAGGTTGAAGTCTCCCTATAATGAAATTGCGAAAGCGGTTTATTACGATGAACTTAAGGCGGAGGAAATCGCGAAGAAAAGGAACGAAAATATAAAAACAGTTCAGACACAAATTTATAGGGCGCGGGATATGCTTAGGAAACTATATGGGAAGGAGAAGAGTGCATGAAGGAAGAGTACAGATATCTGAATGATGAAGAACTGGAAGCCTTTCTTAAGGAAGTGGAGAAAGATAGTATAATAAAAGCTCCTGTTTATCTTAAGAGTCAGATTATGGGTGAAGTATTTAAGCTGGCAGAGCAAGAAGAACAAAGCTCGTTGAAAAGCGTATCGATAGTGAGCGGAATCAATTCCTTCGATGCAGTCGAACGCAAGAAAGTGGTGCAAAAACAGTTTATGGCATATAGTGTCAAGATTTTGGCGGCTGCAGCCATGGCAATTTTCTGTTTGACCGCTGTCCCCTTAGACTTTACAGGTATTCCGGAACTGAAAAATGAAAGTAGGATAGAACGAAGAATCAACGAGGATATGGAACGTTATGAAGAAGAAAATAGAAAACTTCTGAATGATAGCAAGGGAAATAAAAGTAATCTAGGAGAGCTTATAGAAAATAAGTCGCAAGATCTCGTTCATATGTGGAGCGAGTTGACAAATTAAAAATGGAGGAAAAAATAATGAATAGAAGAAAAAAGAACAAGTTTTTAACATTTTGCTTTTCCCTGATTCCGGGAGCCGGAGAAATGTATATGGGATTTATGAAAATGGGTGTCAGCCTTATGGGGATATGCTTCGGATTATTGGCAATTATTCAATTTCTTAATCTGTCGGCTTTGGTTTACCTCATTTTAATCGTATGGTTTTATGGATTCTTCCATGTGCATAATCTTGCCAGTATGTCGGATACGGACTTGAACAATGTGGAGGACGACTACTTATTCCATCTGGATTCTTTTTTCCAATGGGAAAAGGTAGGAGCGCAGAAACTCAGAAAAGTAATTGCATCGGCCTTGATTATCATAGGTATGGTTCTCTTGTGGAATAGCATTATGGACATTTGTTATTCTTATCTTCCTAACGAGATGATTATTGTGCTTCGCCGTATCGGATATACAATTCCGCAGATGGTTGTTGGGATAGGTATTGTGCTGGGCGGTTTCTATATGATTAAAGGGAAAAAGGCAGAGCTGAACGAAGTGATTATAGATGTGAAAGCACAGGAAAGTGATTCTGTGAATGAAGAGGCAGAAATAATAGGAAGGAGCGAGTATGGAACAGACGAAGGTCGTAAAGACGCATAGGATCGGTACAGTAACCTTTGGTATTTTACTTGTATTGTTCGGGCTTTTGTTTCTGGCAAATATATGGATACCACAACTTAGCTATCAGATGATATTTCGTCTTTGGCCGTTTATTTTCATCTTTTTAGGTCTGGAGGTACTTGCAGGTAATAGAAAATTCTCTAAACTGGAAGGGGAACAGGAAAGCGTTCATTTCGTTTATGATAGTGTGGCGATTGTTTTGATTATCTGCCTATCCTTCTTTGCAATGATAATGGCAGCCGTTGATTATGCGATACAATACGGAGTTATTATGTAGAATATAAAACGATAGTAAAGAGCACCGGGTACTAGATGTTGTACCCGGTGCTCTTTGTTCGTGTTTCTAATAATTATTTTATATGCGAAAGTTTTTAAGAATGTTCTTCGATATTGATAACGACAGCTTTTGGTCTGGTCATAGCCTCGATAGAATACTTAACGCCCTGAGTGCCCATGCCGGAAGCCTTAACACCTAGGAATGGGAAATGGTCAGGACCGCGTTCCGTCTTATTATTGACCTGCACAGTACCTACTTCCAATCGATTAGCAATGTAAAAGGCATCATTGATATTTTGAGTGAAGACAGAAGACTGCAGGCCATATTCGGAACGGTTTGCAATCGCGATAGCCTCATCTCTGCTCTTTACGCGGATAATAGGTAGAACCGGACCAAAAGGTTCTTCCCATGCCAGACGCATATCTTCCGTAACATTATCGAATAGCGTAGGAGAAAGCAGATTTCCTTCTCTGTGGTTACCCATAACAAGAGTTGCCCCTTTATTTATCGCATCATCGATAAGCTCCTGAACGAAGTCGGCCGCTTTTTTGTCTATCAGTGGTGTAATATGAGCATTATCTCTGGGATCACCTACTTTAAGAGCCTGAATTCTATCAGTCAGCCGTTTAATTAACTCATCGGCAACGCTATCCATTACCAGAATACGTTTTACAGCGGTACAACGCTGTCCGGAGTAGGAAAAAGCGCCTGAAACAATATTATCTGCGGTAGAATCCAAATCAGCATCTTCCATAACGATAGCGGCATCTTTACCGCCAAGCTCCAACAATAAAGGAACCATTCTGGCAAGATTGGAGATATGTTTACCTACCCCCGTACTTCCCGTAAAGTTAATGAAATTGATGCCGGGATGCGTTACGATATAATCTCCGATTTCGCTTCCCTTACCTGTAACCGTATTGAGAATACCGGCAGGGAGACCAGCCTCATTCATAGCCTGCACAAGATAAAGTGCACTGATAGCACCCTGCGTCGGAGGCTTAAGTAAAACAGCGTTACCACCCATAAGAGCGGGAGCAATCTTGGATACGGACAGATTTACCGGGTAGTTGAAGGGAGAAATAGCGAGTACAGTCCCTAAGGGTACCCGTGTTACATAGGAAATTTTATCCTTGGAACCGCCGGGGAAGTTTCCGCCTCCAATCGCTTCTCCTTCCAGACCTTTACCCACATCTGCAGTGTAACGAAGAAAGTCCGCAGTACGTTCTACTTCGGATAAAGCAGATTTTTTATCCTTAGAAATTTCCATAACCAATACATCTGCGATCGTTTCCGCATTTTTCACTAAGATATCCGCTGCGCGGTAAAGAACTTCGGCGCGTTTATAGATGGGGGTGTTGGCCCATTCTGTGAGATTCGTCTTAGTATTCTGGATGGCCCGGTCTGCTTCTTCTTTCGTCATTGCCTGTATATGACCAATCAAAGAGCCGTCTACCGGAGAGTGGATGGGAATCGTTTGACCGGAATTGGATTCTGCCCATTCACCATTATATAAATTTCTAAATATTTTGTTTGCACAATGTAGTTGAGAAAACATAAATGATCACTCCTATTCTGTTAATGTGATAAAGTATACCGTGATAAAAAGGATGATACGGCGCATATGATATACACGGTTTATACTTGGTTGTGTATTGGTTGGTGACATTATATCACATCAGAGAATAAATTTAAAACTTATTTATTTTTTAAAATATAACAGACAAAAGGGAATATAATAATAAATTGTCTAATTTTATCGATATAAATACATATTTTGAAGATTTTTAAGTTAATTTTATTGAAATTAGTGATAAAATATAAAGGGAAATTGTATAAAAGTTTATAAAAAACATCGGCAAATATGAGATTTTATCACATTTGCCGATAGACTTATTTGTAAAAGCACTATAATTGTAACTATGAAGGTACTGAACAGTTACCTATAATTTAATTTTTTATTGGACTGCTGTTTTTGCAAATTGTGTGTTGACCAAAGTTTCATAAGGGACACGTTCAGATAATTCGCCTGCCTCATCCAGAATATTTTGCAGGAGGGTGAAGGCATCTTCTTCAAAAATAAGATTTTCCTTCCACGTATCCTGTTCGTGATAACGGGATACGATGGTGGTGATTGTCTCCAGATCGGTCTCTTCAAACTGCGGAGCGATCGCTTTTGCGATTTCTTCCGGCGTATGGCTGTTTACATATTCCATGCCTTTTTGTAAAGCATTGGTGAAGGCTTGAATGGTATCGGGGTGAGCCTCCAGGTAACTTTTCTTGGCGCTGAAGGCGGTATAAGGAACATAACCGGAATCTTTGCCGAGAGAAGCGATAACATAGCCGTCACCTTTCGTTTCCAGAGAGGTAGCATGAGGTTCGAATTCGATCGTGAACTCCCCTTGACCTCCGGAGAAGGCAGCAGCAGTAGAACCGAAATCAATGCTTTGATCAATGCTCACATCAGTTCCCGGATCAATGCTATGTTTCTTCAGAATATATTCAAAGACCATTTCAGGCATTCCGCCTGCTCTTCCGCCAAGCACTTTCTTCCCTTTTAACATATCCCATGAGAAATTATCGATGGGTTCTCTGGAAACGAGGAAATTCCCTGCACGCTGTGTAAGCTGTGCGAAATTGACTACGTAATCTTGTGTTCCTCCGATATAAGTATAGATGGTACTTTCGCTGCCCATGAAGCCAATATCCGCTTCGCCGGTGAGAACTGCGGTCATCGTTTTATCGGCACCGAATCCGGTAACTAACGTGATATCAATACCTTCTTCTTTGAAATAACCTTCCTCTATCGCCACATACATAGGAGCGTAGAAAATAGAGTGAGCCACTTCGTTCAGTGTAACCTTTGTCAGTGTTTTGCTGCTGCCCGGGGCTTCGTTTTTATTTGTCTTTTGGCAGCCGGCTACGCAGCCCACTAGCAAGAGGGCGGATAGGATGAGCGCCAGTCCTTTGTAAGAAAATGAAATATGTTTCGGCATTTTTACATAATTCCTCCATGAATAATAGATGATTTATCATATGGAAGAAGGTCGAAAATGTGTTTGTCCTAAGAGGCGTGTTTGGCTAGACAATCATTGATAAACTAGTTATAATAGATTGTAAATGGTTCCAAAAAGAGTCGGGGGTATTTGTTTCGGCAACATAACGGAGGATTATTCAAATGGGATTAATAAAAGCGATTACGAGTGCGGTAAGCACGACGATGGCAGATCAGTGGAAAGAATATTTTTACTGTGAAGCCCTTAGCAGCGATGTATTAGTAACAAAGGGAAAGAAACGGGTAAATGGTGGAAAGAGCAGCAATACCAAAGGATCGGATAATATTATTACGAATGGCTCGGTAGTAGCAGTAAATGAAGGCCAGTGTATGATTATTGTGGATCAGGGTAAGGTAGTGGAGTTCTGTGCTGAAGCTGGAGAATTCATTTATGATACATCCACAGAAGCGACTTTGTTTTATGGAGATTTTGGGGAAAATATAGAGCGTACCTTCGCATCCATCGGTAAACGGTTTACTTTCGGCGGCGATACGGGTAAGGATCAAAGAATCTACTTTTTCAATACGAAAGAAATTATGGGGAATAAATATGGCACCGCAAGTCCGGTTCCCTTCCGCGTTGTAGACCGCAATATCGGCCTTGATGTGGATATTGCTATCCGGTGTAACGGAGAATATTCTTATAAGATTACGGATCCGCTTTTATTTTATACGAATGTATCGGGAAATATAACGGAAGATTATACGAGAGATCGAATTGACAGCCAGCTTAAAACAGAGCTTATGACAGCATTACAGCCGGCATTCGCCAGAATATCGGATATGGGTATCCGCTACAGTGCGGTTCCCGCTCATACGATGGAGCTGTCACAGGCATTGAATGAAGTGCTGTCTGCAAAATGGTCGCAGTTAAGAGGGATTTCCATCATTTCCTTCGGGGTTAATTCTGTGAAGGCCTCTGAAGAAGATGAGGCGATGATTAAGGAGTTGCAGAAGTCTGCGGTACTCAGAACGCCGGATATGGCAGCGGCTACCTTAGTGGGAGCTCAGGCGGAGGCAATGAAGTCGGCAGCATCCAATCAGGCAACCGGTCCGATGATGGCCTTTGCAGGTATGAATATGGCAAATGCAGCCGGCGGAATGGATGCGAACACACTATTTGGAATGGCAGCTCAAAGAAAAGCAGAAGCGGAAACATCGCAGGTGAAGACGAGGGAAGCATCACAAGGCTGGAGTTGTTCTTGCGGCAAGACAGGCAATTCAGGGAAATTCTGCATGGAATGTGGTTTGGCGAAGCCGGCAGATGGCTGGATGTGCAGTTGCGGTGCGGTAAATAAAGGAAAGTTCTGCAGTGAATGCGGGCAGAAAAAGCCTGCGGGTGAACTTCTGTATAAATGTGATAAATGCGGATGGGAACCGGAGGATGCACAGAATCCACCGAAGTTTTGCCCGGAATGCGGCGATTTATTTGATGAAAAAGATGTAAAATAGTAAAATTAGTCCTCTTGTAAGCAATTACCTACAAGAGGACTTTCACCGAAAGGAAATAAACGGAAAGATATGAGTATTTATGATACACTGAATGAACAACAAAAACAGGGAGTTTTTACGGTGGAAGGCCCTGTCCTTTTGCTGGCAGGAGCAGGAAGCGGGAAAACCCGTGTGCTAACCCACAGAATCGCTTATTTAATCGATGAATTCGGGGTGCAGCCATGGAATATTATGGCTATCACATTTACGAATAAGGCAGCAGGAGAAATGCGGGAACGTGTGGACAGCATTATCGGGCATGGGGCGGAACAAGTATGGGTGTCCACCTTTCATTCCACCTGTGTAAGAATTCTTCGAAGATACATAGAGAGAATTGGATATGATAATAATTTTACCATTTATGATACTGACGATCAGAAGACGGTTATGAAGGATGTTTGTAAACGTCTGCAGATCGATACGAAGATGATGAAAGAAAGAACGTTGTTGAGTGCGATTTCTTCTGCCAAAGACGAGCTGATTTCTCCCATCGATTATCAATTGCAGGCAATGGGTGACTATACGAAGACTAAGATCGCTTCGGTTTATCAGGAATATCAGGCTGTCCTTCGTAAAAACAACGCTCTTGATTTCGATGATTTGATTGTAAAGACTGTGGAACTGTTTAAATCCTGTCCGGAGGTGCTGGACAGCTATCAGGAGCGTTTCCGGTATATTATGGTGGATGAATATCAGGATACGAATACCGCACAATTCGAGTTGATTCGCTTATTGGCAGATAAGTACCGCAATCTCTGCGTAGTGGGAGATGATGACCAGTCTATTTACAAATTCAGAGGAGCTAATATTAGAAATATTCTGGATTTTGAAAAGGTATATGCTGAGGCTTCCGTCATTAAATTGGAACAAAATTACCGCTCCACTCAAAATGTATTAGAAGCTGCTAATGCAGTAATTCAAAATAATGTAAGCCGTAAGGATAAGGCGCTTTGGACCAAAAAAGGAGAAGGAAGCAAACTGCATTTCAGACAGTTCGATACGGCATTCGAAGAGGCGGAGTATATTACGGATGAAATTGCGAGGAAGAAGAGAGAAGGGCTATCCTCTTATGGGGAGTGTGCCGTTTTGTACCGGACGAATGCACAATCACGTATGCTGGAGGAACGTTTTGTCGTAAAAGGAATTCCTTATGACGTGGTAGGCGGTACTAATTTCTATTCCAGAAGAGAAATTAAGGATATTTTGGCTTATTTAAAGACAATTGATAATGGCAGGGATGACGTTGCGGTAAAAAGAATTATCAATGTACCGAAAAGGGGAATCGGGGCGACTACCGTTGCGCGGGTACAGGAATATGCGGATACAAGGGGAATCAGCTTTTATGATGCGTTAAGAGAAGCACAGCAGATAATGACGATTGGCAAAAGTGGGGTGAAACTGGAACCTTTCGTTACCATGATACAGTCATTTCGCAGTAAGCTGGAATACTATAGCTTGGAGGATTTGATTAAGGATGTGATTGATTCCACCGGATATGTAAAAGAGTTGGAAGCGTCCGACGACGAGGATGCGGAAGATAGAATTAACAATATCGATGAATTAATCAGTAAGATCGTATCTTATCAGGAGACCCATGAGGAACCAAGTCTTAGTGAGTTTCTGGAAGAGGTCGCTCTTGTCGCCGATATCGATCGCATTGATGATGATGGGAATCGTGTTCTTCTCATGACATTGCATAGTGCCAAGGGTCTGGAATTCCCTCATGTGTATTTAGCCGGAATGGAGGATGGGGTATTCCCCAGTTATATGACGATCACTTCGGATAATCCTGAGGATGTGGAAGAGGAAAGGCGCCTTGCTTATGTAGGAATTACGCGTGCGAAGGATGATCTGACTATTACCTGTGCGAAGCAAAGAATGTTAAGGGGAGAGACGCAGTATAATCCTGTCAGCCGCTTCGTGAAGGAAATACCGGAAGCACTTTTGGATAGCAAGATTCCTTCTGTAAAACGGTGGGATTATGTGGAATATGAAGATGATTCCTATGAGCGCAGCCGTTTTAAGTCCAAGCCCTTCGGAATGAATTATATGCCTCAATATGGCAGCGGGACATCGGAAGAAAATAATGACAAAGAAGCGGTATATAGAAGCGGTGAGGATGAGAACTCCGGATTTTCCAGGCAGGGAGCGACAGGAAGCTATCAGAGGATTTTTGATAAAGAGGTGCCTTCCCAGACTGCGAAACCAAAGCCGAGAGCAGTTGCAGTACCAAAACGCACACCTGCGCAAAACAGACCTTTCATAGCGGGCGGAGGAGCCGGTGGCTTGGGCGGAATTACCGGGTTGTCAAAAGGTGCTCCCCAGGCAGCAGAGTTAAATTATGGTGTAGGGGATAGAGTCCGACATGTTAAATATGGAGAAGGAACCGTGGCTAAGATGGAAAAGGGACCGAGAGATTATCAGGTGACGGTAGTATTCGATGAAGCAGGGCAGAAAGTTATGTATGCGGCCTTTGCGAAGCTGAAAAAACTATAAAATTTGTGACGGTAAATTTGCTCATCATTTTTATAAACATTTAAAAAACAATAGTAAAATTCTGGAATAAGTGTTATATTATATAATAAGTGGCGGTTTTGGCCACTTGTAAAAGTTGGTAAGGAAATTGTTGATAAACAAAGTTCCAAAGGGTAATAATAAAGAGAATAAAGGCAAAGAGAGGTATGCGCTATGAATCGATTAAGTAAATTGGAAGAATACATTGATATGTCAAGAATTAATGAGTTATTAGGAAAAAAAGAAGAAAAGAAATGCAACACGGTGCTTTGGGTGTTCGCGGTTATCGGTGCAATAGCAGCAGTTGCGGCAATTGCTTATGCAGTTTACCGTTATTTTACCCCCGATTATCTGGAAGACTTTGAGGATGATTTCGATGATGACTTCGAAGACGATTTCTTCGAAGATGAAGATGATGACTTTGATGGAGACGCAGTTTCTCAAGAGTAAGAATACAGTGTCAGTGTACAGATGTAATGAAAGTTAAGGTTACTGTTCACAGGTGATATTCCGCGAGGTGTTTTGTGCACGATGTGCACAAAATCCCGAGTTTGGCGGACGCCAAATTGCATGTTCTTTATGCAATTTGTGTGATACTGTTGCTGTGAGCACCATAGGTGTGAACAGTAACAAGTTAAGTGAAAAAGAACGTGGAACGGAATGTACTTGTGCGTACATTCCGTTTTTGATATGCTATAAGATAGGAAATCGTGAAATAGATAAGTTGCGAAGATTTCATATGCAATATATACAGTGTTTAATTAAGAAAGATTGTATGAAGAGTGTATGAAATTATAAAAATTAGCAAGTTTCGCAATTATTTGATGTTATTAATAGATAGAAAGGATAATAAAATCAGGAATGAAAAAGGGACAGGTAATAGAAGGTATTGTAGGGAGAGTTGACTTTCCCAATAAAGGAATTGTAGAATCCGGGGAGGGAAGATGCATCGTAAAGAATACACTTCCGGGACAGAGGGTTTCTTGTAGAATTAATAAAGTGAGAAAAGGAAAAGCAGAAGGAAGGTTACTTGAGGTGTTGGAAAAGTCTCCTATGGAGGTGGAAAGCCCTTGTGAGCATTTCGGAACTTGCGGCGGCTGCACTTACCTGTCTCTTCCTTATGAGAAACAATTAGCATTAAAAGAGGAACAGGTAAAGGGGTTGCTCGACTCCGTATTAGGAAAACAAGAGGGTGGCTATATATTTGAGAGAATCAAAGGAAGTCCGGAAGTGTATGGATATAGAAATAAAATGGAGTTTTCCTTCGGGGATGAGATTAAGGATGGTCCGCTTGCTCTTGGTATGCATAAAAGAGGAAGCTTCTACGATATTGTAACCGTGTCGGATTGCAAAATAATGGATGAGGACTATAGAAAGATTCTGTCGGGAACGAGGAACTTTTTTGCAGAGAGAAATGTTTCCTTTCATCATAGGCTGAGCCATCAAGGATACTTACGGCACTTGCTGGTAAGAAAGGCTTCTAAAACAGGAGAAATATTAATTGCTCTCGTTACGACCACACAAGAGGAACATGATCTGACCGCATTCCGGGAAATGCTCCTGTCGCTGGAGCTGAAAGGTAAGATTGTCGGTATTCTACATACGAAAAATGACTCCGTAGCCGATGTAGTAAAAAGTGATGAAACGATAATCCTCTATGGACAAGACTACTTCTATGAAGAGTTGTTAGGATTGAAATTTAAGATTTCCCAGTTTTCATTTTTCCAGACGAATACCTACGGGGCAGAAGTTCTTTACGAGACAGCAAGAGAATATATCGGCTCCCTTTCGCCAGAAGGAAAGGCGGATAAGGTTATCTTTGATTTATACAGCGGAACAGGAACGATCGCACAAATGATGGCTCCCGTAGCCGGGAAAGTAATCGGGGTAGAAATCGTAGAAGAAGCGGTGGAGGCCGCAAAGAAAAATGCGGAGCTAAACTACCTGCATAATTGCGAATTTATCGCAGGAGATGTGCTGAAAGTCCTCGATGAAATAGAAGAGAAACCGGATTTTATTATCCTAGATCCCCCTCGCGATGGCATCCATCCCAAGGCATTGAAGAAAATTATTGATTATAAAGTGGATAGATTGGTCTATATCTCTTGTAAACCAACCAGCCTCGTGAGAGACTTGGAAGTATTTTTGGAAAATGGATATAGGGTGGAGCGGGCAGTGGCGGTGGATCAGTTTCCTTGGACTGCGCAAATAGAAACAGTGATTCTGATGCAGAAGTGTGGTGCAGGGAAGAAAAGATAGGGTTTGACTACAAAATGTTGTGGTTTAAAGAGAGAAAATGGGTAAAATCGAACTGGAAATGGCTAGTTTTTGCCCTATTTTCCCCGTTTTTTATAGATGTATGTGGGTGAAAAAGTGGTTTTGGAGTGATTTGGAGAAAATCGGAGGAAGGAGAGGGGAATAAAGTTCAAAAGTGAATATGGGTAGAAACGCAAGGCGGTACTTATTTTAGAAATTAAATAGGTGCCTCTGGATATTAAGAAAAATAATGACACTGTAACAAGAAACAGCAGAGTAACAAATTCTTCAGTGTAGAACGGATAGGATGAAAAGGGTGAATTACGCCGTGTAACCCTTTGTGAGCCGATTTATGCCCTTGCTTGGAAAAAGTAGAAGTGACCGACCAGCACCCATTCTGCCCTGTGTCAGCCGATTTGAGGAAGAACGACAGGTTGATTTATGAACAAGGAGCAAAAGACATGGTTTTTTTTATGAAACGTATGGGTATCTTATAATAACTGAATAAATAAACAAAATTCCTGCCTGATTATGGTAAGAGTAAAATGCCTAGAAGTGAGCTGGGCATTTTATTGCTGGCATAAGCAAAGTGTAGGATTGACTGTAATAACAGATGGACTGTAATAACATTGAAAAAGGAAAGAATTAAGGTATGATAAAATCAGAAAAGTAATTGAAGGGAGAAGATGTCGATGGAGGAAATGGATAAAAGAGAATTGGATCAGATTGTACATGCAATTGCCGATGTCGTGGAAGCTGAGGAAATTTTTTTATTCGGATCGTTTGCATATGGAGCACCTACCCAAGATAGTGATTTTGACCTTTATGTTGTATTGACCGATGGAACGGAACGTCCTTTAAGGGCGATTCAAAAAATGAATATGGCTATTGCCAGAATGGATATCCGCTCAGTAGATATTCTTGCGGAGGAATCCAGAAGATTCCATGAAAAATGTAATGCAATGACATTAGAACGTACGGTATATGAAAGGGGAGTAAAGCTGTATGAGCGAAACGCACAATTATATCAGTCAATGGCTTAGGCTGGCACAAAATGATCTGGCATCTGCAAACATATGAGGAAAATATGCATATGGCTTTGAAAGACTCAAAGAAAATTATGAATATGATACAGCCTAAAATACTTATAATCCTTGAACAGGTAAGGGATGAAATACAGGACGAGATTAATGGTATGGAGTTGTTATGATGTACATTGGTGACAAGATATCATTAGAGTATTGATATTAGTAGGTGACTTAATAATAGACCGAATAGCAGTAAAGATCAAATAAGTACTAAAATGGTTGGAACAGTGCCTCCAAGTCAAACAAGATTTGGGGGTTTTCTTCTACCCATTCTAATGCAAGATTTAATCAACATAATAAATTATCAAAATTGGTAAGTGTGTTAATAATTTCAATAATTTTGCCCTTGAGGAAAGCGTAATTATATTCGATAGTGTCAATACAAATCATTCATAAGTCAAAGATTTATATCTCAAAAACAAATCTAATCTTTTTCTATAGCAGATGCAATCGGTGCACTATTCTGAAGTTTTGCAGGCCTGTTAGGGGACTGTTGCATCATTTTAGAATCCACGACTTAACGAAAAGTCATGAGTAGCGCATCTTTATTGCACACTTGCTGCAGTGTACAACTACGGAGAAATTATAATATATCAAACGGAAGACGGTTTGACGAAAATAAATGTTAATATGCAGAATGAAACAGAGTGGTTGTCGTTAGAACAGATGGCTGATTTGTTACAAAGAGATAAATCCACAATTTCAAGGTATATTAAAAATATGTTTAATGAGGGTGAATTAGTAAGACAGTCAACTGTTGCAAAATTTGCAACAGTTCAAATGGGGGTAATAGGGAGGTTGAGAGGGTTATTAAATAGAGGAAGAGGGCTGGGGAGCCAAGGTTATAGACCGGATGGAAAGGGATTTGAAGAAAACTTTTCCGCAAATGTCCGGTTTCTCTCCAAGAAACATAAAGTACATGCTTAAGTTTGCTCGGTGTTTGCCATATTATAAAATTGTGCAACAGGTCGCTGCACCAACTCCATGGAGAACTAATCTTAAATTACACTGCTATGTAGTCATTGAATTGAAAGCATGTGACTTTGAGCCTGGTTTTATCAGTCAACTCAACATGTATTAAAATGTGGTAAATGATATTCTATGCCACCCAGACGATAAACCAGCTATTGGTTTACTTCTGATTAAGGTAAAGACCAGACGGTTGTGAAGTATTCTTTATCCGGATATCAGAATCCAATTGGTGTAACAAAGTGGAAAAATAAATGGAGAAATCTTTACCAGAGGAATTACGGAGTAATCTCCCTTCCATTGAGGAGATTGAGAAAGAGTTAAAGTAAAGGTGTACATTCAGTAGAATAATTTATAAGTTTCTGTTTTGATTTAGAGAAAATAGAGAAAAGACATTAATGTGAAATTATTTTGGGATGGCATACATGATAATGACTTTTTTGATTAGCGTTTAGAAAAATCAAGTAAAATATACTTGCATTTAAATTGAAAACATATTAGAATAAAATTATGTAAAGATAATCTTTAAATTTTAATTATAAAGAAAAAAATGATGTGGGAAATAGAAAGTTTTTGTCTGGAAGCAAAAGAAAATGGTTTATGATAATATGATAAAGTGTTTCCTGCATTAGCAGGAGTGTTCCATATGTAAAGATAATCTTACTAGGAGCAAATAAAGTGTTCCCCGCATATGCGGGGGTGTGAATAATCCCCATGATTTTTTTGACTTTTAACTGCTTCCTGACAAAGTCCAAAACCCAACTTAATTACTTTGGAGGAAAATCAATGCGTATAAAAACTAATCTATGGGGTAAGAAAAAAGAAAAAGACGGACAATACTATTGGCTCCCGCTTGAGCAGCATTTACTGGATACATCGAATGTCCTTATTCAAATATGGAATCATTGGCTTAGCGAGGGACAAAGGGAATTTATTCTGGAGTCTATTTCTGATTCAGAAGAGAATGCTGGAGTAAACCTTGTATCCTTTATAGGCTTAACGCATGATTTGGCCAAAAGCACTCCCTGTTTTGCGTTGAGGCCGTCAGGGAACAATCAATCAGCAGATCTGGATAAAATACTGACAGAAAACCTGATAAGATCAGGATTTACCGGACTGGAAAATTGGAGCACAGAATTATCATCAAAATCCCCCCATGCCCTGGCAAGTCAGGTCTTACTGGATTCTTATGGTGTTGGCGAAGATATTGCATCGATTATCGGCGGACATCATGGAAGGACGGTAAATGATAAATGGGAGATCGGGGTACAGCTGGAGGCTTACACTGCGAACTACTATCAATACGACCATGGCGGTGAATGCACTGAGAACTGGAAGAAGATGCAGCGTAAATTGTTTGAGTGGGCACTGGAGGAGTCTGGATATAAGAATGTTGATGCGCTTCCGAAGATTGAGCAGCCTGCACAGGTTCTTCTACAAGGTCTTCTTATTATGGCTGACTGGATTGCCAGTAATGAGGAGTATTTTCCTTTGTTTCCGATAGATAAGGAGGAAGAAGAGTTTCAAGAAGAACGTTTAGAATATGGATGGGAGCGTTGGACCAAGACATATCCATGGATTGCTGAGTGCGATGGTAGTGTTGAGGAGCAATACAGCAAAAGATTTCAGTTTCATCCAAGAGAAATACAGCGGGCATTTTCTGAATCCATTGATAAAGCGCAAACCCCGGGAATTATTATACTGGAAGCGCCTATGGGTATTGGAAAAACAGAAGCCGCATTATTGGGGGTTGAACAATTGGCGGAGAAAGGAAAGTGCTCCGGCATGTTTTTTGGCTTACCGACACAGGCGACCTCTGATAGTATTTTCCAAAGGATTGAAGAATGGATTGAAAAAATTGCCAATGAAACGGGTGATAACAAGTCGATTCAGCTCGTGCATGGGAAAGCACAGTTTAACGAGACATTCCAGAACTTGAAAAATGCAGAGAATATTTATGCAGATGAGGGCAGTGTTGTTATCAATGAATGGTTTACGGGAAGAAAAACTGCCATATTAGATGATTTCGTTGTGGGAACTGTGGATCAGTTTTTACTGGCGGGATTAAAGCAGAAACATCTGGCGCTTAGACATTTGGGATTATCCAAAAAGGTCATCGTGATTGATGAAATACATGCATACGATGCTTATATGGGAGAATTTCTATACCGGGTTGTTGAGTGGCTCGGTGCATACCGGGTACCGATAATCATCCTGTCTGCGACGCTGCCGGCATCGAGACGGACAAGATTAGTCGAAACTTATTGCCGGGGTATGGGGATGAAGAAGCGGAATATAAAGGCAGAATATAGCGACTGGAAAGAAACAGAAGCCTATCCATTGATTACATACACAGACGGTGACAGGGTCAGCCAGCTGCGGGATTTTCCGTTGGGAGACACAAAAGAAGTAAAAGTAGAATTGATGGAAGAGGATGATTTAGTAACAATCCTTCAAAGAACGCTTTCAAACGGAGGAATTGTGGGGATTATTGTAAATACGGTGAAACGGGCGCAAGAATTTGCCGAGAAATTAGAGCACATATTTGGACGAGAAAATATCAGCGTGCTGCACTCCGGCTTTCTGGCTCCCCACAGACGGGAAAAAGAAAAGCAGTTGCTAAATGAAATCGGGAAAAATGCCAAACGCCCCAAACTGAGAATTGTTATAGGAACACAAGTTTTAGAGCAATCGATAGATATTGATTTTGACGCGATTTTTACAGATATTGCCCCCATAGATTTGCTGCTTCAGCGAATCGGACGGCTGCACAGGCATGCGGAAACGATAAGACCGGAAAACCTGAAGGCTCCTGTTGTGTATGTGATGGGCATACAGGGAATGGCGGAATTTGAGGAGGGGACTAGGACGATATACGGAGATTATTTGCTGACTCGCACACAATTAGTTCTTCCGGAAAAGCTGGTGCTTCCTGAGGATATATCCAGACTGGTTCAGAAAGTATATAAGGAAAATCCAAAGGAAGAATTAGATATCCCCGTATCAATAAGAGAAAAATATAAGGAAATGAAAGAAAAAGATGGGTCAGAAAGAAAGAAAAAGGAAAAAAATGCAGATGTCTTTCGTCTTGCAGAGCCTTATTATCCGGAGAGAGGCAGCCTGATTGGCTGGTTAAAGGACGACATACAAAGTGATACGGAAGAGGCGGGGCTGGCTAAAGTTCGGGATGGTTCTGATTCCATGGAAGTCATACTGATTAAGAGAAAAGAAGACGAATTGTATCTACTGGATGATATTACTAACATCGGCGGCGAGCTAACACCTGCTCTTGCAAAGAAAATATCCCAGCAGACCATTCGGCTTCCCCATATTTTCTGCTATAAAACGGATGACATAATTAAAGAATTAGAGACACGTAATCATGCCGAACTTTCTTATTGGCAAGATGAGCCGTGGTTAAAAGGAAGTCTGGGCATCATTCTGGATGAAGATAATAGTGCTGAGCTGATAGGATATAAGCTTCATTATGATAAACAATATGGATTGATGGTTGGAAAGGAGGAAGAATGAGCCGATTTAATTTATTGGATGAAAAATGGTTAATGGTTATGACCGGTGAGAAAGGAGAAACAGAAGAAGTATCATTAAAGGAATTGTTCGAAAATGCTCATAGGTATAAGCGGCTTGCCGGGGAAACACCCACACAGGATTTTGCAGTTTTACGGCTGCTGTTAGCCGTGTTACATACGGTCTTCACCAGATTTACGGCAACGGGTGAGGGCTATGAATGGGTGGATGTGGATACGGACACATTTCAGGTCAGGAAAAAAATTGATGAAGACGATATCTCAGAATATAAAGAAGATTTATATGCGACTTGGAAAACTCTTTGGAAAAAAGGGGAGTTTCCAGATATTGTGAATGAATATCTGGAAAAATACCGTTACCGTTTTAATTTACTGGATGAAACATATCCTTTTTTTCAGTTTACGGAAATTGGAGAACCGGACTATCCCTATAGCGCAACGGATAATGGCATCAACAAATTAAATGGTAAGATTCTAGAGGGGGACCCGAGAAAACCCAGACTTTTTATGAGCCAGTATCAAACCGAGTTAGAGTATTCGGTGGCGGCCAGATGGCTGTTATATACCAACGGTTATGCACCTTCAAAGTCGGGAAATCCAGGCAAGAAGAAAAAGAGAGAATCTACAGGAGTAGCCTATTTAGGAAAGCTGGGTGGCATTTATGCCAGTGGAAAGAATCTTTTTGAAACCCTGTTACTGAATCTAAATCTTCCACAGAGTGCTTGTGTACAAAAGCCAATATGGGAAGCAGAACCCCAAATCAACCATTTTCAGGCGATACCGGATAATCTGGCCCAGCTCTTCACTTATCCCAGCAGGCAGCTGCTTTTAAAGGCAGATGAGAATCATAAGATTATTGAATACAGGCTGGATCTGGCTGTCAGCAATTTTGAGTATGAGCCAAATTTAATAATAGAACCGTTTACCTTCTGGAGGTATGATACCAAGCTGGATGTCGGAAAATGGAAAGTAAAAGAGGGATTTGTACCGAAACGCCATGACCCGGATAAGTATTTCTGGCAGGAGATGCAGACCTTTTCTTCCATTGAAGAAAAGAACTATAATCCGGGTATTATTCAGTGGCTTAGAAGTCTGCAGGGAGATAAGCTTGTAACAGGTCTGATATCACTCAATGCAGTGGCGGAAAACTATATTCAAAAAGATGGTGTGGTAGACAGACAGATATACGATCAAATTAATGAGAACATTGGGTTATTGGACAAGCAGGAAAATGGCTGGCTGACCTGTATTGCAGAGGAGATAAAGAATACTGAGAGAGTCATTGGAAGCACTGTGATTCGTTTTGCCAGAGATATTGATAAAATACGGAATCTACAAAATGGTGCTGCGGAACAAAAAACAAAAACACAGATATTCTTTTCCATCGACCGCCGCTTTCGTGAGTGGATAATCAGTATTTCACCGCAGGATGAGAAAAAAGAGCGCACGCGGGAATGGAAGACCATACTGCGAGAAGAAATTGCTAAACAGGGAGGCGAATTAATACAGGAAGCAGGAAACAGAGATTATCTTGGTTATTATACAGATAAAAACAAGAGCAAACTGGAAAATATAGAAACGGCTTATATTCGGTTCAGAACAAATTTAAAAAGAGAATTGGGGGTGAGAGAATGAGTGAAGGCTTATACAAAGTAACTGAAAGAATTCTTTGTAAACTGGGGGAACGGCTGGAATTATCTGAGACAAGGGCTGCCTTATCCCGTCTAAGAAATTCTATAGGCCGGGATATTTCAGAAACAGTTGAAATTTGGCCGTTAGTATTTGAAGAAGTACCGGTGGAATACTTAAGTAAAAACGGAATACCTACCCATGAGGAAAATGCAATAGTAACCTCTTTGCAGCTGTATGCACTGCATCAGCAGGGAAGGAGTGACTCTGTGCATAAAGCATCAAAAAATAGTATCGGAAAAGCCTTGCATACTATTAGGGATATGGACAATACAGCATTAGACAGGCGATTTAATTCACTGATTACTTCCGGTAATTTTAAAGAACTGACCACACATTTACGTCATCTCATCAGCATACTCAAACAAGAAGCAGATACAAAAATCGATTACGCTAAATTAGCAGAGGATTTCTATTGGTATCAGAGTTCGCCGGAATCTGCCAATCGCATGCGTATGTGTTGGGGACAAGATTATTATTTCTACCAAGTAAAAGAGAAAGAAGGAGAAAAAGATGCAGAATAATATTTATGTTGATTTACATGTGCTTCAGACTGTTCCGCCAAGTAATATTAACCGGGATGATACAGGCAGTCCCAAAACTGCCAGGTATGGAGGCGTTACACGGGCCCGGGTATCTTCTCAAAGCTGGAAAAAGGCTATGAGAGAATATTTCAAAGAGCATGAAGATAAAGAAAATCTGGGAATCAGAACAAAGAAAATTGTACATTCACTTGCAAAAGCTATTATAGAAAAAGAACCGTCAATGGATGAAAGCAGTGCGCTTAAGTTAGCGGAAGAGATTTTTAATAAAGCAAAAATATCTACAAAAGATCAGGAAGCCAAAGCACTTTTTTTCCTGGGTGGCAAACAACGGCAAATGCTTGCTTCTTATGGAGTGGAACACTTAGGCGATTTACAGGCGAAAGAGATTAAGAGTATCTTAAATGCGAATCAAAGTATTGATGTTGCTTTGTTCGGACGTATGGTCGCAGATGCGCCGGAATTGAACGTAGATGCAAGCTCACAAGTTGCCCATGCTATATCGACACATGAAATTGCGGCAGAGTTTGATTTTTTCACGGCCGTTGATGATTTGACACCCGATGATCAGGCGGGAGCGGGTATGCTTGGAACGGTGGAATATAATTCTTCTACCTTATATAGATATGCGAATGTGGCGGTGCATGAACTGAGAGTCCAATTGGGGGACGATAAAGATGCGGTGATCGAGGCGTTAAAACTTTTTGTGAAATCATTTGTGCAGTCCTTACCATCAGGAAAAATCAATACATTTGCCAATCAGACGCTTCCCGATGCATTAATCGTTTCTATTCGCTCGGACCGCCCGGTGAATCTGGTAAATGCCTTTGAAAATCCTGTTAAATCCCAGGGCGGATATGTAACCGGGTCTATTTCCAGGCTGAAAACAGAATTTGAAAAAATTGACCGTTTTGCGGAGGAATCTATTGCGACGTTTACCGTGGGTGATATAGAGGGACTGGGAGAAGGCAAGAAGAATTTAAATGAGCTTTTGGAGAAGGTTGGAGAAACTATAGATAGACTGCTATAGGTGAGGTTCATGATGAAAACAATTATATTAAAATTTTCGGGTCCGCTGCAATCTTGGGGAACTGGTTCTAATTTTGAAACCAGGGATACGGCAAGATATCCTACAAAAAGTGCAGTCATCGGGTTAATTGGCGGAGCCTTGGGGTATCGTCGGGATGAAACTGAAAAAATCCAAGAGCTCAATGAATTGTCTTTCGGAGTCCGCATTGAACAAAGGGGCACCTTGTTAAAGGATTATCATATTGCAAGGTCTGCAAATCAGACTTATGTGACAAATCGATATTACCTGCAAGATGCTGTCTTTCTGACAATGCTTTCTCATGAAGATTCAAGTTGGATCGATACTGTGGCAAAAGCACTTGTTTCGCCTGTTTTTCCGCTTTATATGGGACGGCGCAGTGTTCCGGTGGACAGTGAATTTTTTCAGGGAGTTGTAGAAAACGATTTATTATCTACCATTAAATCGTATCATTGGCAGGCGAGTGGGTGGTATCAGAAAAAGCTTTCACGAGAAAGTAAATTGAATAGGATTATGTTAGATGCTTATGTAGATGCCGGTTTATTAGATGATTCTTTACCGCCTATGTTTCAACGGGATAGAGCAGAGTCATTTGATTTGATGAATCGGAACCATGGTTTTAGGCCGGTAAAATCCATGCAAGTCGAAATTCAAACCGCAGAAATGGGCAAAGACACAGAACATGATGCTTTTCAAGGAATAGGAGGCGTATGATGTATTATATTTCGCGAGTGGAAATTGATACAGGAAACCGAAGAAAGATTTCGGAACTTACCCATTTAGGCGCATATCACAATTGGGTTGAGAAAAGCTTTCCCGAAGAATTTGCTGCTGGGGAAAGAAGCCGTAAATTGTGGCGAGTAGATCAACTGAAGGGACGAAGCTATCTGTTGATTGTCAGCCAAGGTGAGCCGGATATGACACAATTGGAAGCATATGGAGTTCCTGGCACCGGACAATGTAAAACCTATGATGCATTTTTACAAAGCCTGATACATGGTCAGAAAATGTCATTTCGATTAACGGCCAATCCTGCAAGAGCGGCTAAGCAAGAGGCTCAAAGAGGAAAGGTTTGTCCACACACTACAGTTGAGAAGCAATTGGAATATCTGGAAAAACGAGCAGAGAGACTGGGTTTTTCTTTGGTGGATTATGACTATCAGATTGTACAAAGAGACTTTCCGATATTGAGGAAAAAAGGCGGAAAAAGTATTAAGTTAGCCAGGGCAATTTATGAAGGAAGTCTGATTATTGAAAATGCTGAGATTTTTAGAAAAACCTTAACTGAGGGTGTGGGAAAAGAGAAAGCATATGGTTTTGGAATGATGACCGTAATACAGTGAGGAAGATAGATGGATGAGATATCAGGAATTAAAAAACCGGAGTTACAGGCACTTCCGCGTGTGGGTGATAGAATAACATTTTTATATGTAGAACATGCAAAGGTTAACAGACAGGATGGCGCTATTACAGTGACG
Source organism: Kineothrix sp. MB12-C1 (assembly GCF_030863805.1). NCBI lineage: Bacteria > Bacillati > Bacillota > Clostridia > Lachnospirales > Lachnospiraceae > Kineothrix > Kineothrix sp. MB12-C1. The sequence continues at coordinate 400,372 of NZ_CP132957.1, read as the reverse complement.
GACAGCCGGGGTATTATACGTATTCCGGCTGCAATCGTCGGAGTATTGCTGTTCGGACCGGGAACAGATGTTACACACAGGGCCATGGAGCTGATAGGAGATACGGGGACGAGTGTTGTGTGGACTGGAGAACGGGGCGTCAGGAATTATGCGCATGGCCGGGCTTTGTCTCACAATACCAAATTGCTGATAAAACAAGCAGAATTAGTCTCCAATGTCAGAACCAGGATATCGGTAGCACGGAAAATGTACCAAATACGTTTTGAAAATGAAGATGTTTCAAATCTGACCATGCAGCAGCTTCGGGGCCGGGAAGGCGCCAGAGTGAGAAGCATCTACAGGAAAGAATCAAAAGCAACAGGGGTTCCATGGACAGGCAGAGAGTATGATCCGAATGATTTTGCAGGCGGAAATCCAATTAATCAAGCTTTATCAGCGGCTCATACAGCGTTATATGGCTTGGTGTACAGTGTGATTGTAGCACTTGGATTATCACCTGGATTAGGATTTGTTCACACGGGACATGATTTATCTTTTGTTTACGACATTGCAGATTTATATAAGGCAGATGTTACAATACCTATTGCTTTTAAAATCGCATCAAAATTAGATGTGAATAATATTGGAAGAGAAACGCGGCTGGCAGTACGTGATGCGTTTGTAGATGGCAAGATTATGGAGAAAATAACGAGGGATCTGTATAAACTTATGGGGGAAGGAGAACAAGAGGTAATTGCAGATTTAATCAATCTGTGGGATGATAAAGAGGGTCTTGTGGAGCACGGTGTTTCGTACGAAGAATTTTCATAAAAGGGGGCTGGGGATATGCCTATGACGGTTGTTACATTGACAAATGTACCCAGTTCGTTAAGAGGAGATTTGACGAAATGGATGCAAGAGATATCTACAGGTGTTTATGTAGGGAACATAAATACACGAATCAGAGAAGAGTTGTGGAAACGAATTATTGATAACATCAAACAGGGACAGGCAACAATGTCTTATGCTAAACGTAATGAAATAGGTTATGATTTCATGGTTCATAATACAAAGAGAGAAGTGATTTATTACGATGGTATACCTCTGGTTTTTTTGCCAAAAGAGTTAAGCGCTACGCCACTGCAGCAGTTGGGATTCAGCAATGCGGCTAAATTTGAAAAAATAAAAAGGGCCAGACAACGCAGAAAAGTTATAAGCGAAAATAAGAGTGAGAATTATGTAGTTATTGATGTAGAAACAACCGGTATTAATGCAGAAAAGGATCAGATTATTGAGATAGCTGCAGTAAAAATGGAAGGCAATGAGATGATTGTTTTTCAGGAGTTGGTAAAAGTTGAGAAAGGACTTCAAAGAGAAATATCTGAATTAACGGGAATTACGGATGAAATGCTTGCTAATGACGGTAAGAATATAGCTGTCGTGCTTGATGAATTCTTGGACTTTGTGGGAGGGTCAATTCTAGTAGGATATAATGTGAAATTTGATATCAGTTTTCTTAATGCCGAATTAAAAAAGAGTGGTAATGCGGTATTGACGAATAAAACGATATGTCTTTTACAAGAGGCGAAAAGGAAACAGAAACTGCTACGGGATTATAAGCTAAGTACTGTTTTAAAGAAATACGATATAAGTACAGAAGGTTTGCATCGAGCTTATGTGGATGTCAAGGCAGAATATGAATTAGCAGTAAAACTAAATATTTTTTGATACTGTAAGATAGGTGAATGGCGAGAAATCAAGGATTTTTAAGTGTGTTCCCCGCGTAGGCGGGAGTGATCCTCTGAGGCATGAGTTTACCCACCAAAGTGCCATGTGTTCCCCGCGTAGGCGGGAGTGATCCTGTTGGCATTGGATTTCACGCTGCAACCAGTGGGTGTTCCCCGCGTAGGCGGGAGTGATCCCGGTAAGGTCGGAGAACTACTTGGGATTTATGAGTGTTCCCCGCGTAGGCGGGAGTGATCCTATAATCTGTAAATTTATTGTCAAATATCCAGTGTGTTCCCCGCGTAGGCGGGAGTGATCCTACGGACTTTTCATAACCGTCGGGGACTGTATAGTGTTCCCCGCGTAGGCGGGAGTGATCCCGGCAAGGGGATGTTTGTTGTCTATCAAAAAGGGTGTTCCCCGCGTAGGCGGGAGTGATCCTAATCCCTTATCGCCTGTAACTTATCCCGGACAGTGTTCCCCGCGTAGGCGGGAGTGATCCTCAGATTGTCGGTTTGGAATCGGCAAAAGTAGAGTGTTCCCCGCGTAGGCGGGAGTGATCCCAGAGCATTCGCATTCCGAGCAAGCTCCGAAGTGTGTTCCCCGCGTAGGCGGGAGTGATCCTATGACTGATGCGGGGGTTATCAATGGCAAGCAGTGTTCCCCGCGTAGGCGGGAGTGATCCTGGAGAGTCGCTGTATTGTACCGGCTACGGGATGTGTTCCCCGCGTAGGCGGGAGTGATCCTGCGGATGCTTCGGCATCCATTGCACTACCTTCGTGTTCCCCGCGTAGGCGGGAGTGATCCCAAATCCGCCGAGTTTGAGTTTATGGCTATTGTGTGTTCCCCGCGTAGGCGGGAGTGATCCCAGCTCTCCACAACTTCGGCACATCATCAATTGGTGTTCCCCGCGTAGGCGGGAGTGATCCCTTCCCGGCGTGGAGAATCAACCATCCGAATGAGTGTTCCCCGCGTAGGCGGGAGTGATCCTGCCCGGCCGGAATCTGGACTATTGGATATGGAGTGTTCCCCGCGTAGGCGGGAGTGATCCTAGTAGAGGTTTCGGATACCAATGCAAGGTCTGGTGTTCCCCGCGTAGGCGGGAGTGATCCTGGCTTAAATTCGATTTTACGAGGTTGTTAACTGTGTTCCCCGCGTAGGCGGGAGTGATCCTGCCAAAACAATTTATAGTCAATGCCTATCGCCGTGTTCCCCGCGTAGGCGGGAGTGATCCTCCCTAGGACTAACATTCCCGTCGGATTACAACGTGTTCCCCGCGTAGGCGGGAGTGATCCTATGTAAGGATTGTACCGTCCGCATTAATAGTAGTGTTCCCCGCGTAGGCGGGAGTGATCCCGACAGATAGCCGGCCAAATCTCATTCCGGTCAGTGTTCCCCGCGTAGGCGGGAGTGATCCTCATTGATTTCTAATAAGTCGTCACTTGGCTCGGTGTTCCCCGCGTAGGCGGGAGTGATCCTATGCTTTAGTCCCCGTTTTATATGGTGCAGAAGTGTTCCCCGCGTAGGCGGGAGTGATCCTGGGGAAGTGAGGGAATTTGATGTTTGCTTTAAGTGTTCTCCGCGTAGGCGGGAGTGATCCTGGGTTCTAAAATAAACTGAGATTTAACTAAGAGTGTTCCCCGCGTAGGCGGGAGTGATCCTGACTCCACAAGACTTCATCCGGATGAGGAAGGGTGTTCCCCGCGTAGGCGGGAGTGATCCCAGCTCAGGAAAATACGTTTTAATCCAGACGGCGTGTTCCCCGCGTAGGCGGGAGTGATCCTGAAATATTAAACTTTAAGGCTCCAGAGATAGAGTGTTCCCCGCGTAGGCGGGAGTGATCCTAATACTTCTGCCGGCAATGTTGATTGGAACTTGTGTTCCCCGCGTAGGCGGGAGTGATCCTATACCTTAACTCTGCTATCTGCGCAAATGGCAGTGTTCCCCGCGTAGGCGGGAGTGATCCTACCCCCCTGAAAAGGAATACTGTCTCGCATTAAGTGTTCCCCGCGTAGGCGGGAGTGATCCTGGAAAAACATGAATTCCATGGAGCAGTCTTCTGTGTTCCCCGCGTAGGCGGGAGTGATCCTGAATTTGAACTATTACTACGGGCAGTATTAGAGTGTTCCCCGCGTAGGCGGGAGTGATCCTACACCAGCCTTTCTCAGCATGGTCTTTACGCTGTGTTCCCCGCGTAGGCGGGAGTGATCCTGTGGCAGATCAATAAGATAAACCACAGTGAGCGTGTTCCCCGCGTAGGCGGGAGTGATCCCAGAAGGAGAAGCATGAGGATTCGGAAGAGCAAGTGTTCCCCGCGTAGGCGGGAGTGAACCTAAAAAAGAGCCCCTATGCAGATTTCTCTACAAGTGTTCCCCGCAGAAGCGGGATGATTAACCGCTTTGAAAATTGCTTCCTGTTCGGGGCATGTGGAGACGGTGTTGTTGCTAGAGAAGAAAGCCCAGTAAATGATATGCTCCCCATATAGTAGACAGATGAAATAATTAAAGTCTTGTACTTGTCAACATTTTCTAGACACAAAGTTAAGTTGATTTTATGAGTTTTCTTGCTCAAATTGCACGGGAGAAATATAGCCCAGTGCAGAATGCATGCGCTTCGTATTATAGTATAGTTCAATATATTTAAAAATTTCCATTTGAGCTTGTTCTGGTGTTTCAAATCTGGCATCCAGAATAAGCTCTCTTTTTAAGGTACGATAGAAAGACTCCATCATTGCATTATCATAAGGATTCCCTTTTCGGCTATTACTATGGATGGCTTTATGTTGTTTCAATAGCCTTCTGAAATTACCGCTTGTATATTGTGAGCCTTGATCAGTATGAACAATTAATTCATCTTCCGGAAGTTCCCGGCCATATCCCTGCATGAAAGCCTCCATTACGAGAGTATCTTTCATGTTTCTTCCCATGGACCAGCCTGTAATCTTTCGAGAAAATATATCTAAAAAGACTGCCAGATATAAAACACCTTTTTTCGTTGGAACAAATGCTTATATCGATACCGGGTTCCCTTGGCATATAAGCCTATGGAACGCATAAGTTTCTGGACTCGTTTATGATTAATCTTTAAACCCTCATTTTCCAAAGCCTTTGAAATTCGTAAACAGCCGTATCTTTCTTTATGTTCTTCAAATACGTGTTTAATTTCCTGACTAAGTATTTTGTTTTCAATGGCACGATCAGATTCTTTACGCTTTAAATATTCATAAAATCCAGAACGGGATATATGGAGTGTTTTACAGGCCCTCTTGATGTTGTATTGTTCCTGATGATCCTTTAAAAACTGGAATCTCACACATTCTTTTTCTTCAAGAAGGCCCGGAACTTTTTTAACCATTCAAGTTCCTCCTGTAAATGCTTATTTTCACTCTTTAATTTATTAATTTCATACTGATAATTAAAAAGTGCGCACCCATGGGAACGCACTTTCTCCATACTCTTCGTATTCACGAATCCAACGATATAAACTATTATAATGAATGTCCAGTTGCATAGCTACTTCAGAAACGGGCATCTCATCATGAACAACAAGCTTTACCGCTGCTAATTTGAAATTTCTATCAAACTTTCTTCTTGCCATAAACCATCCACCTTTCACAGAATTCTCTTATCTAAGTGTCTAGTTTATTATACCATGTCCAGTCTCGAGGGGTACATCTGTAAAACATGCGGTGGTCATCTTGGTGCCCCACAGCGAAAAGGTCCACTTCGCAGCTAGCATGTGCTATCCATACTTTTTACAAGCCCCAGTTTCTGAGGTTTTATTGTCATGCCATTTATAGCAGTTATGTCAGATAATATCTTGCACTTGTTGAAAAATCCAGTATAATCATGGGTAGGAGCAAAGAATTGAAAGACCATAGGTTATGGCTATTCGGACGCTCACTTTGTTCAATTAGGTCAAATAGAAAATGATGTAAACGAAAGGGCAGTTGCTGGCAAACAAAAACTGCTTTCTCGTTTACACCATCATCGATTCTAACCTAAAGAATTTGCAAATTAACTTTCTTATATAAAGGAGATGATGATTTTGAACGGAAAAGATGTAAGGATAGGTACGGGTCTATTAGTTGACGATATAGACAGTATGGTTCGGTTCTACAGAGATACCTTAGGCTTTTATACGGAGTGGACTGGTGGGGATTTCGCAGAGTTTGAGACTGCAAGCGGTGTGTTATCCCTATTTATGTATAGTAGGAAAGAGTTCGTGAAGGCAATTGGGGAAAGTTATATTCCACCAAAAGGAATCAATCAGACGTTTGAAATTGCCCTTTGGTTACCCAGTTTTGCTGATGTGGATATGGAATATGAGCGGCTATCAAAGCTGGGTCTACAATTTCCTACAGGCGAACCCATCACCTATCCTTTTGGTATTCGCAACTTTTATGTCGCCGACCCTGAGGGAAATCTACTTGAAATCGGTAGTACCAATGAAACATAAATTTCCAGTTATATCGGAATACAAATCGGAATTTGAGGGAAGTGAGATAATGATAACAGGATATTACTGTACCAATATTTTCTCCGAAAAAGCAGAAGAGCTTATTGAATTTTATACACAAATATTAGAAATACCGATTACCAAAACAGATGGTGATAATACAAATGGTGTTTATCTTGGATTTTTAAAAAATGGACCTATGATTTGTATATGGGATTGCAAAAAGTGTAATGTAGAACCAACTGGGCATCAATCTTTTGTTTTTCAGACCCCAAACCTCGATTCTACAATTGAACACATGAAGAAGAGAGGTGTCAGGGGTAAAATTTTACCACGCCTAAAAATCCATCAGTTTACTTCTGTCATGTAGTATAAAACGTCCGTCTATAGGAATGTAGAATCCATAGTCCTGTTACAACGAAAAGTGGATAAAAGGGACCAGAAGGTGCGGAAAAGATCAAAGGCTGAGATGTATATAAAGAATAAATTTATTTATAAGTGAGGAACAAAGGAGGAGTACAGATGTCAGGTTTAGTGAACTTCAGAGAACTGGGAGGGCTGAAAACAGCATATGGTACCATAAGGAGGAACAGATTGTTTCGTTCCGGCGAATTGGTGGAGGTTGGCAAGGAAGATATCAACAGTCTGATCCGAGACCATCAATTGAAGATGATAGTAGATTTCAGGGATAAAAAAGAAGTCGGGTTAAGACCGGATGTTACCATTTCTGGTGTGGAGTATTGTCATATCGACATTATGAAATCAATCAAGGAAAATAAGACAAGCTTGGATAATATCAGTGCAGATTTAAATATTACCCTCGCTGACCGTGGAATGCAGGACATTTATAAGGGAATTACGTTGGATTCAGGTTCTCGTCAGGGATACCATGATTTTATTATTAAGTTAAATGAGATTACGCAAGGGTCGACAATTTTTCACTGCTTTGCCGGAAAGGACCGGACAGGGATTGGTGCAGCGATTGTCTTGACTATTCTTGGCGCTGACAAAGATGATATTTTTGAAGATTATCTGCAAACTAACAAGTCCAGAGAGGCTGCGAATAATTTGATATTGGAAGCAATCGAGATAGAAAAAGGATTCAACAGTGAGCAACTGGAAGGTATGAGACGTCTGCTTTCCGTTCATGAAAGCTATCTGGAAACGATGTATTATACGGCGAAAGAGATCTATGGTGATTTTGAAGGATACATAAGGGAAGGGCTTAGTATAACGGAGAAGGACGCTGAACTTTTACGCAGTTTATACCTTGAATAAAACATAAGTCCATTATTTCCCCACTGGTTACCATACGATCAGCGTGTGTATGTAGAAGAGTATTAGATGGACATAGAAGAACTAATTATATATAAAAAAATTATATTTTCCTGCCCATGAGAGTATGTGAGGTGTGGGATATCTGCAAAATCTGTCTTCTGAATTAGTGGAATTTTCAGAAGGCAATGGGATAGAAAAACTATACTGTCATCAGGCAGACCTTTATCATAAGAAAAGATGAATATTTTAGCAATATTATACTGCGCCGAGCAAAGATTGCAGATATTTATTTTAGGTAAAACGATGAGAAATGTCATTTTAAAGACAGAGAGATTACAATTGAAGATTTAGAAGAAAGAAGACTGCGGTAGAAAAGGAGGCGAAATTATGGAAATGTTAAAAAAATATAGAGCAGACTACCATGTACACACCTATTATAGTGATGATTCAGAATGCCCTATGGAAGATATGGTTCATAGGGCGTTACAGCTTAAGTTGGATGAAATTGCATTTACAGAGCATGTGGATTATGGTGTAAAAACAGATTTAAACTGCGATTATGAAGCATACTTTGAAGAAGTGAGAAAACTAAGTGAGAAATATGCAGGACAGATTTCTATAAAGTGTGGGATTGAATTTGGTGTGCAGATTCAAACAATCAATCAGTTCCAGCGAGACTGCGAAAAATATCCATTTGATTTTATTATATTGAGTAATCATCAGATTGATAATAAGGAATTTTGGAATTATGCTTATCAAGGAGGAAAAAAACAGCAAGAATATCAGGAGGATTATTACAAGGCAATTTATGACGTAATGAAAAACTTTAAGTCCTATTCTGTGCTGGGGCATCTGGATATGATTAAGCGATATGATAAAATGGGTGACTTTCCGGATGAGAAAATTATGGAATACGTTGATCCCATACTAAGGCTTGCTATTGAAGATGAAAAAGGAATAGAAATTAACACGTCAAGTTTTAAGTATGGTTTAAAAGATTTAATGCCTTCCAGAAGAATTTTAAAACGTTATTTTGAACTTGGCGGAACCATCATAACACTTGGTTCGGATACACACGAAACAGAACATTTGGCAGACCATATAGATGAAGTGAAAGAAGAATTGAAAAGCATGGGATATAGAACGTTTTGTACTTTTGAGAAGATGAAACCTATATATCATGAATTATAGGCAGGAAGGAATGATAGTGAACTTAGATATGACCCCTTTTTTAAGAGAAAGAGGTTCGGTTTTGGATTAATAACCCTTTCGAATTTAAAAATATTATCCTTGGAAATGCAGGGGATATTTGACAAGATGTCTATCAGAATAGAAAGAAATTAAGTGAATGGAATAAGTGTATTATTGAACAAAGTAATTATAGAAAAGTATTTGTAATATGAACTGGTTACTTATAGGAGAACTAAATATATGAGGAAGTGGATTGATGAGAATATGTTTTGCCTTCGTCCGGTAAATAAAGATGATTTTTTTATATTAGAAGTGTGGCTGAATAAGAAATATATAAAAAAATGGTATGGTGAGCCGCAAGAATGGTTGACGGAAATTCGAAATGACAATGGTGATTTCGGCTGGTTAAGTCATTACATTGTTACATATGAGAACACGCCGGTTGGATTTTGTCAATATTATAATTGTTCCCAAACACCAGAGGGCTTTGAATGGGATAATGAGCCGCCAGGCACTTTTGCCATTGATTATCTGATTGGAGAAGAAGTTTTTCTTAAAAAAGGTATGGGAAGTATGATTGTTCAACAACTGTGTCAGCTAATCATCTCACTTGAGGAACCTGTACAAATTGTTGCTGATCCTGTTCCTGAAAATACGGATTCAATAAAGCTTCTTGAAAGAAACGGATTTATTTTAGATATGGCAACCGGTTTATACAAACTTGAAATAGCCGATTCCAGTTTGGCAAGTGTATAGAACTTATATTATAAATGAAGTATGGGTGTTAAGTATATTTTGTTACGGATGCCCAACAGGAATTGCAAGGTGAATTTCTCGAAAAAGGAGCACCTGTTGTTCGTTTCCACCTTTCTTGGGCAAGGCAATCGAGAAAACGTCTATAGAACATACCGCACACATAATCATACTTTCCTACATATAGTGGTAGGAAAGATACGGTGGCAATGCCGGTAAAGAGTTTAAGGAAGAAGCCATGATTAGCGGAAGTCTTATCACATTAAACGAGGAGGATTATACCCGGTTAGGTGTACTTAACTCCCGGAATAATTCATTTGAATTTCGGGCGATTGCAGAAAACCTCCATATACCTTGGGCAGTAGATATCAGTGAAGACGGCAGGCTGTTTTTTACGGAGCGCAACGGAAACCTGCGTGTCATAGAAAACGGGACATTAAATCCGGAGCCGGTGTATACATTCGAACCTCCTTTTGTCAGTATGGGAGAAGGCGGACTTATGGGGCTTGCTTTGGATAAAGATTTTCTTTCAAACGGATATATTTATCTTATGTATACCTATCAGGAGAACGGAGGACTTTATAGCCGTGTGGTACGTATGCATATCCAGGACAATACAGCATCCGGAGAGGAAATTATTTTGGATCGAATTCCGGCAGGTCAGTTCCATAACGGGGGAAGGATAAAAATCGGACCCGATGGTTACCTGTATATAACTACCGGGGATGCTGAAGAACGTTATCTTGCACAGGATATAAACAGTCTGGCAGGTAAGATTCTAAGAATTGGAACAGATGGAAGTATTCCTCCTGATAACCCTTTCAATGGTTCGCCGGTTTATGCTTTAGGATTCAGGAATCCTCAGGGTTTGGCTTGGAATGATAGGGGGATATTATATGCCTCGGATCATGGGGAAACAGCCCATGATGAAATTAATATCGTACAACCGGGTGGTAATTATGGCTGGCCCTTAGTTATAGGTGATGAGGAAATGCAGGGATATGATTTTATTAAGCCGGTCATACAAAGTGGAAATAATACCTGGGCCCCTGCGGGAATAGCTTTTGTAGCCTCAGGCCCCAGAACGGGTCAGTTGCTTGTATCGACACTCAGGGGGAGTGCACTCTTGGCAATTACCTTTGACGAATTAGGGACACAAGTGGTTAATATGGAACGGTTATTGCAGGGCCGTTACGGACGATTAAGGGAAGCCTATCATGCGAGGGATGATTCCATATATCTTACTACCAGCAACTTGGACGGCAGGGGGATTCCGAGCCCCGGAGATGATAAAATCCTTCAGTTGGTAGAATAATATAATACTTTACACTTGCTGGTGGGCGGAAAATCATCTGATTTTCCGCCCACCAGCATTAAAGAGGCAAGTCGATGTATGGTCTTATGGAAGGTTGCGGAAACTCAATCTCGCCCGTTTGTTGACAGCTTATGTAAAAAGTGAGACAATAAATTGGACATAATAAAAATGAAAGAGAGGTTGGTAAAGGATGGCAAGTATTGATTTAAGCCAATATGGCATCACCGGGGTTACAGAAATTGTTCGAAATCCTTCTTATGAGATGTTATTTGAGGAAGAGACAAAACCAAGTTTGGAGGGCTTTGAAAGGGGTCAGGTAAGCGAGCTTGGTGCAGTAAATGTTATGACAGGTATTTATACGGGACGTTCGCCTAAGGATAAGTTCATTGTCATGGACGAGAATTCCAAGGATACCGTATGGTGGACCTCTGACGAGTATAAGAACGATAATCACCCGGCTAGCCAGGAAGCATGGGACACTGTGAAAGAGATCGCTCTGAATGAGCTTTCTAATAAAAGACTTTTTGTTGTAGATGCATTTTGCGGCGCTAATAAGGATACCCGCATGGCGATTCGTTTCATTGTTGAGGTTGCATGGCAGGCTCATTTCGTTACGAACATGTTTATTAAGCCTACCGCTGAGGAATTGGAAGATTTTAAACCCGATTTTATTGTATATAACGCTTCTAAGGCAAAAGTAGAGAATTTCAAAGAACTGGGTCTGAATTCTGAGACGGGTGTATTGTTCAACATAACAACTCGTGAACAGGTTATCGTAAATACTTGGTACGGCGGTGAGATGAAGAAGGGGATGTTCTCTATGATGAACTACTATTTGCCGCTGAAGGGTATTGCTTCTATGCATTGTTCTGCAAATACTGATTTGAACGGTGAGAATACCGCGATTTTCTTCGGACTTTCCGGAACAGGTAAAACTACATTATCGACAGATCCGAAACGTCTTCTCATCGGAGATGACGAGCATGGCTGGGATGACAAGGGCGTATTCAACTTTGAAGGCGGATGTTATGCTAAAGTGATTGACCTCGATAAGGAATCAGAGCCGGACATTTACAATGCGATTAAGCGAGACGCTCTTCTGGAGAATGTTACGCTTGATGCGGACGGTAAGATTGATTTCAATGACAAGAGCGTGACTGAGAATACTCGTGTATCTTATCCGATTGACCACATTAAGAATATTGTTCAGCCGGTTTCAGCAGCTCCGGCAGCAAAAGATGTTATCTTCCTATCGGCAGATGCATTCGGTGTTCTTCCTCCGGTATCCGTTTTAACTCCGGAACAGACTCAGTATTACTTCTTGTCCGGATTCACAGCGAAACTCGCCGGTACAGAGCGCGGAATCACAGAGCCTACACCTACATTTTCCGCTTGTTTCGGTCAGGCATTTCTGGAACTTCATCCGACTAAGTATGCGGAGGAGCTCGTTAAGAAAATGCAGGAAAGCGGTGCGAAGGCATATCTTGTCAACACCGGCTGGAATGGTTCAGGGAAGCGTATCTCTATCCGTGACACACGTGGTATCATCGATGCAATTTTGGACGGTGCCATTGCAAATGCACCGATCAAGAAGTTACCGTACTTTAATTTCGATATTCCGACAGAATTGCCGGGAGTGGATTCCAAGATTCTTGATCCTCGCGACACCTATGCAAATGCTTCCGAGTGGGATACCAAGGCCAAAGATCTGGCACAGCGTTTTGTGAAGAATTTTGTGAAATATGAAGGGAATGAGGCAGGTAAGGCATTAGTTTCTGCAGGTCCCCAGTTATAAAGTTAAGAGAATTAGTTCTTACTGTGAGACAGTGAGATAATGTAATTTTCAAGATGACCCTCGTTGCTTGCATTAAGCCACGAGGGTTAATTGTATATAAAAGAACAAAACTGCAGATTCACCGATTGAATAAATATAATTAAGGAGGTATTCAAATGGATAAGAAAGTAATCTATACACCATGCTATATAAAACCATTTCCTGAAAATGATAAGTCTAAAAATGCGGGTTCCGGGGAATCCGCAAAAATGGTATAATGAATCATACGAATAATACGGGTACACAATAAAGCTATAACGAAGTTAGTGTTGGAGATCAACTTAAGATGATTTCTTGCAGTCAAAAGAATAGAAAGAATGAGCATGATGTTCAATTTTATAGCAAAGGAGCGTTTCGATATGGAAAAATCACGTATTTTTAAAATGCCTTTTTCAAGTATTTATCCACTTTATATCCAAAAAGCAGAGAAGAAAGGGAGGACAAAAAAAGAAGTAGATGAAATCATTTTTTGGCTTACCGGTTATGATGAGCATTCATTACAACAGCAAATAACTAAAGAAACAGATTTAGAAACATTCTTTAAACAGGCACCTCATATTAACCCGAATGCTTTACTCATCAAAGGGGTTATCTGTGGATATCGAGTGGAAGAAATAGAAGATGATTTAATGCGGCAAATCCGATATTTAGATAAATTAATAGATGAGTTAGCGAAAGGTAAAGCAATGCAGAAAATATTAAGGGAATAAGTATGTGTAAAATTCAGAGGATATGTTTATAATATTTTGTTATGATTGTTTTCTATATGCGGAAAGAGAGTATGAATACGGTGCTAAGATCAAAGAAAAGCAGCATGAGATGTAGAACTTATCGCAGAGAATGCTAAAGTAGGCTCTTATAGTGATGGAAATAGTACCAATTGATAATAGCAAGAAAAGTATTAAATTTCCCGGAGGATTACCTTATGCCGTGTTTTATAGCTGTGGGAAAAGCGAGTGTAAATGCTTCATGCGTGGAGCAAAAAGAATACCTTATAACTGAAAGAATACACAAGAATGTTTGGTAGGTTGTGTATGTGACAAATTCCAATTGGCCGGGGCGTTCTGAATCACCAATCTTATTGCCGTTGTCCTTTGCCCTTTGGGTACATATGCTGTGGGTTCGCGGTTTTAGGGAGTGGCAGAGTCCTGAGTTGCAACGTATATCGGATAGTTACCAGGAGAAGTTTTTAAAAGATATGGGTGTAGATTACAGCGTGCAGACAAAGGAATTTATATCTGATGATGAAATCAAGAATTTCCTGTGACGTTTTGACCATATATTGGTTCATCTTGATATTGATGTATTGGATGCAAATTTATTTCATTCCACCTATTTTGCGAACAAAGAGTTGGTTGGAGATGGTAGTGGCAGTGGAAGGATGAAGATGGAGAAGCTTTCCGGTATACTGAAGTGTATAACTGAGAACGCCAATGTTGTTGGATTTACGATAGCAGAATATCTGCCGTTTGATGAGCATAAAATGCATAGAATGTTTAAGGACATCAAAATATTTAATGAGTAATAAAGCTTAGCTCATGAGAAAGACTCGATGTACAGTATGGCGTGAGAAGAGTGTAAACTGAATGAAATTAAGTGAGTAGAATAAAACCTCCAAGTCAATTTGGAGGTTTTATTCTGTCCATTTTATAAAGGAAACTTATATCATAATTTATTTGTCTATGGGATACAGATTATGAAGAAGATTGAGACAAAGATTATATTTTAGATTTTGGAGAAATTATAGGAATCAATGAATGAATGAAACTGCTGATGAAGATCTGTATTCTGGTTAAAAAAATCCACTAGTGCCTGAATTTTAAGCACGGTAGACCGACATAGCATATGCTCGACCAATTCTGTTTCCTTTAGGGGAGTTTCACTTCCAAGCAAAGAAAAAAAACTCTCCATGATATAATGGCGTTCCAGCAGATATGCACCAGCACATTTTCCTTCTTTAGTCAGCCGGATACATTCAAGGCTGTCATATTCTAAAAACCCAAATTCCACAAGCTTGGAAACCATCTTTGATGCAGCGGGCGGACTGACATGCAGACTTTTGGAAAGTTTGTTAATACGCGTATATTTTTCTTCCACACATAACCGGTATGTCATTTCGAGATAATCTTCCAGAGCAGGCGTAAGCCCGCTCTCATTTTGCTGTTTTAGTTGATATCCACGAATGGTATGGAATTCATTCTCTGTAGGCTTGTTCATAAATGTTCGTCCTCTATTTCATTTTTTATACTATGCATATGTAACACTTTATGACGTGAACTCATAAATTAGTCATGGTAAACGGTGTTTCCCGCGCTTAACGAACGAGCATCATGTTTAATCATTTTTAAAAGTTGGTTGCAATTTCTGATGTTTAGGCATATAATATAAACATATTTAGGCATACCTAAAAGATATATTTTAAAATTGCAAATGGAGAAGATTATCCTTATGCGTCATCTTGGATATTCATGGAGTGAAGCTCATGAAGACGCGGAGCTTTTAGAGCATATTACGCCTCGGCGGCTGACGGCGCGGCTGGATCAGTTTCTGAATTATCCGCAGGAGATCGAGGTTGCAATTGGAAACGCTGTTCGCATTATTGAAGTTGGGGAATATGAAGGGCCGCTTACGCTTGACCTGGATGGCAAGCGTGTTCAAATCAGTTATAAAGCCGCTTGTCAAATCTATGTGGACCAGACGGAGGGGTTATAACACCAAATACATTATTTAGGAGGTTACTTATGAATCATAAAATCAAAACATTATTTTGTACATTCCTGAGTTTATCTTTACTGCTTGTGGGCTGTACGGCGCCGGTAGCTAATATGGATTCCACGAAAGAAGAGAAGGTAAATGTTGTAGCAACCACTACTATGCTAGCTGATTTATCCACGGCAATCGGCGGCGAACGGGTTACGGTGGATGGCTTGATGGGTCCTGGTATTGATCCTCTCCTCTATCAGGCCAGTGCGGGAGATGTTTCCCTAATGCAGAAGGCGGATGTAGTTGTGTACAATGGCCTGCATCTGGAAGGTAAAATGGGTGAAATATTTGAAAACCTATCCGGTCAGGGATCGACTGTCATTTGTATTGAAGAAGGCTTAGACGAATCCAAGCTTCTGGCCTCGGAAGACGATAGTTCCGCCTACGATCCACACATTTGGTTTGATGTCTCCCTGTGGAAAGAAGCGGCACAGACCGTGACGGACGGATTATCCGAAGCAGACCCGGAAGGAAAATCGGACTATGAAGCGAATCTGGAAACTTACTTGAAAGAACTGGATGAAACGGATACATACATCCGTAACCGGGTGGCAGAACTATCGGAAGAACAGCGTGTACTGGTTACGGCACACGATGCATTCCAGTATTTCGGTAAGGCATATGGCTTTGAAGTGCGGGGCCTTCAGGGTATCAGTACCGATGCAGAAGCGGGAACAGCCGACGTAAGTAATCTGGCGAATTTTATTGTGGAACGGCAAATCAAAGCTATCTTTGTGGAATCCTCCGTACCGCCTAAGACTATCGAAGCGTTGCAGGCGGCGGTCAAAGCAAAAGGTTTCGATGTCGCTATCGGTGGAGAACTTTTCTCCGATTCCTTAGGGGATGCAGATTCCGGAGCCGATACTTACATCCTGACTGTCAAAGCCAATATTGATACCATTGTAGATGCATTAAAGTGAGGGGAGGGAAGCATATGAGGAAACAACAAAACTACGCGGTGGAGGTGGAAGATCTCACCGTTGCCTATGATGCTAAGCCTGTTCTTTGGGACATTGACCTGAAAATACCCAAGGGACAGTTGATGGCGGTAGTCGGTCCCAACGGGGCTGGTAAAACAACTTTGATTAAGGCTATGCTGGGGTTACTTAAGCCAGTCACCGGGGAAGTCCGGTTTCTTGATGGAATAGGTGATATCCACACCCTAAAAAACCGAATTGGCTATGTACCTCAGAGCGGCAGTGTGGACTGGGATTTTCCGGCCACAGTGCAGGATGTGGTGTTGATGGGCTGCTACGGTAAACTGGGCTGGGTTCGGCGCCCCCGTAAAGCGGATATGGAACTGACGAAACAAGCGCTGGCAAAGGTCGGGATGCAGGATTGCGCCAACCGGCAAATCAGCCAGTTATCCGGCGGCCAGCAGCAGAGGGTATTTATTGCCCGTGCGTTGGCACAGGAGGCTGAAGTCTATTTTATGGATGAACCTTTCAAAGGGGTAGACGCTAAGACGGAACGGGCAATTGTTGCATTGCTGAAAGACTTAAAGGAACAAGGAAAGACCGTCGTAGTCGTTCATCATGATCTGCAGACGGTACCCGATTATTTTGACTGGGTGACTTTGATTAACTTGTGCGTGGTTGCCAGTGGACCAGTGCAAGAGGTATTCCATGAGGAAAATTTAAAGAAGACCTATCGCAGTTCAAGATTACTCTTAAGGAGCGTGATGTGATATGAGCAGCTTGATGATGTTATTTTCAGACTATACATTTCGAACAGTTGCCTTGGGTTCAACGCTTCTGGGACTGATCAGTGGAGTGCTGGGTAGTTTTGCGGTACTTCGTAAGCAGAGCCTGCTGGGTGATCTGTATTATGTTTTATTGGGTATAAAGACGATACCATGAATGAGGATAAAACGGATACAGTTTTGCCAAGAAGGGACGTTCCCAGTGCTATCTATAGTCCGGTAGAAGGTACCGTACAAGAATTAAGTACCGTTTCCGATCAAACATTTGCAGAGAAACTACTGGGGGAAGGTATTGCAATCGTACCGATGAAAGGAGAAATTGTTTCGCCTGTGTCGGGTATCATCACAACGGTATTTCATACCGGACACGCAATTGGGATAATAGATGAGCATGGAGTAGAGATCTTAATTCATATCGGCGTGAACACCGTTAAGTTGGAAGGGCAATATTTTGATGCGATTTGCAAGGTGGATCAGAAAGTAGCACCTGGGGATTTGTTGGTAAAATTTGATAACAAAGCAATTCAAGAAGCCGGCTACGATTCAACGGTAATGATAGTTGTAACAAATACAAACGACTACCTATCTGTATTACCGGAAGTAGTAAGCGGCAAAATATCCCCGAAGGAGAAAATAATTACCATCGTGCATTAGAGCGTGTTTGAAATCGCCAGAAATCTTTTAGAAGGTTTCTGGTGATTTTTTCTACTACGATGATTTTCAAATTTTTGACACACAATATACTAACATTACTATTGAAAAATTCAGTTTATTTTTTGACTTAATATGATATTATGATATTAAAGTTTATAGTCAGGAATTTACGGAGGTCTATACACAACCTACAGGTTGCACTATTGCAATGGACCGATATGCAGTAAGTGAAATCCAGTACATTAAGTAGAAATTTAACGGCAAATGATAGGAGCAGATATAGGATGAAAATACATAATGAAAATACGATGTTATTACAATCGTTGAAATCGGATTGTTCAAAATGTAGTGGATTGTGTTGTACAGCATTGTTTTTCTCTGAAATGGATGGATTTCCGGAAAATAAAGCAGCAGGGAAGCCTTGTATGAATCTTCAAAAGGATTTCCGATGCAAGATCCATGGAGAACTTGAAAAAAGAAACATGAAAGGATGCATTGGATATGATTGCTTTGGCGCAGGGCAGCAAGTAACACAATCCATTTATTCCGGGCAAACGTGGCAGAGTGTACCGGAGCAGGCAAAAGAAATATTCGATGTATTTATAGTGGTTTTTCAACTATATCAAATACGTTACTTTCTATTAGAGTCTATAGTGATTTTTCCGGCACAGGTATTGAAAAATGATATCGAAGCCCTGTTGGAAGAAAATGAACTGATATGTAGTTCCAAGCCCCAAGATATTATAATATTCGATGTAGAAGGTTACAGAAGTAGAGTAAATGTTCTTTTAAAGCAGGTTTGTAATTTGCTGCAAAAGAGCTTGGGCTGTGAAAATAAGAAATGTCCGTCCGATTTTCTGGGAAGAAACTTTAAGAATAAAGATATGAGAGGATTGGACTTAAGCACAAAGTTATTAATTGCCGCAAATTTTAATAATTGTGTGTTTGATGGAACGATTTTTTTAGGGGCGGATACGCGTGACGCAGATTTCAGCAATGCGGATTTAAGAGATGCAGTTTATTTGTCACAAGGACAAATAAATTCGGCGAAAGGTAATCGAAAGACCAAGCTGCCTCAATATTTAGATTATCCGATTACATGGAGATAATCAAAAAACCATGTCCGAAAACAGCCAGTTATTCTCGACAAATATGATATAATTACATTGAGAACAAGTAGGAGGTGAAGTAATGCTAGAGAATAAAAGCGGGCTATATGCGGCATTTGTGGCAAAAGATACGCGCTTTGATGGACGTTTTTTTGTAGGGATATCGTCTACGGGAATCTATTGCCGCCCGGTGTGCCGGGCAAAACAACCTAAAGCTGAGAATTGTACTTTTTATCATACGGCAGCGGAAGCCGAGCAAGCCGGATATCGTCCATGCCTTTTGTGCAGACCGGAACTTGCCCCGGGTTCTTCCATAGTTGATGCTACCCCTAATTTGGTTTACCGGGCAGCAAGAATGCTGGAAGAAAATTGCGGGAGCGGACAAAGTCTGGACGAGCTTTCCGGACGGCTTGGTTGCACCGATAGACATTTACGGCGTGTTTTTACAGCAGAATACAATGTGACACCGGTGCAATATCTGCAAACATGCCGGTTACTTCTTGCGAAAAATCTACTTACGGATACTGACTTACCGGTCATTGAAGTTGCGATGGCTGCTGGATTTGGAAGTCTGCGCCGATTCAACGATCTTTTTAAGAAACAGTATAATCTTTCTCCTACAGCTTTGCGGAAACGTACTTTGGAGGAACAAAAGAATACCGGTGATGTGACTTTAGCATTAGGCTATCGACCGCCTTATCCCTGGGAAGAAATGCTTCACTTCTTTGCCGGACGTGCAATTCCGGGGATTGATATAGTGCAAGACGACACATATATGAGAACGGTACATTTAGTAACTTCGGAAGGAAAGCATGTCTATGGTTGGATGAGGGTAGGACACAGACCTCATAAGAATGCTTTGAGCGTAACAGTAAGTGAGACGTTACTGCCTGTCTTACCGCAAGTATTAGCTCGGGTAAGGCATATGTTTGACTTATATTGTGATCCGGAAGCAGTGTATGAGACACTGCGGGTAATGAATGAAATACGACCGGGACTTTGTGTTTTAGGGACTCGTTTGCCGGGCTGTTTTAATGCATTTGAGATGGTGGTGAGGGCGGTGCTCGGGCAGCAAATTACGGTTAAGGCAGCAAGTACATTGACCGCAAGAATTGTGGATACTTATGGTACGCCTGTTCAAACGAAGATTCCGGGTCTGACCCATGTCTTTCCTTCTCCTGAAGATATATTGGCTTTGGACGGTCCTATTGAAAATCATTTCGGTCCATTGGGGATCATTACAACGCGTTCAAAAACAATCTATGAGTTGGCAAGGGCAATCGTACAAAAAGAAATTGATTTCGAGCTCCCGGCTCGACCGGAAGAAGAAATAAAAAAGCTGATGACAATCCGGGGTATCGGAAGTTGGACGGCACAATATATAGCCATGCGTACTATGGAGTGGCCGGATGCTTTTCTCGAGACGGACGCCGGTGTAAAAAAGGCACTCTATCCTCTGACATCAAAAGAACTTCTGGAAATGTCAAATGTGTGGCATCCATGGCGCAGTTACGCTACCATTAATCTGTGGAATACGTTATAAAAAGAAAGAATGCAAGGAGGTTTCCCATGTATTATAGGACAACTTATCCGTCACCCGTAGGTTTAATTACACTTGCATGTGATGGAGACGATCTTATCGGTGTATGGAATGAAGGGCAGAAATATCATGGCGCTTCCATATCCGCAGAAATGATCGAAAAGGACGATATGCCGGTATTTGATGCGGCAACAGAATGGTTGAACAGATATTTTGCAGGTAAGAAACCTGCCATTTCCGAATTACCTCTGGCTCCTATTGGTAGTGAATTCCGGAAAAGCGTATGGAATATTTTATGTGAAATACCATATGGCGGGACAATCACATATGGCGATATCGCGAAAAAGATAGCGGCAGAAATGAATAAAGAAACGATGTCAAGCCAAGCGGTGGGCGGAGCTGTTGGACATAACCCTATCTCTATTATCATCCCCTGTCATCGGGTTGTGGGAGCGAATGGCAGTTTGACAGGCTATGCCGGAGGACTAAAAACAAAAGTGAAGTTGCTCGAATTGGAAGGTGTCGACATGTCTCGGTTGTTTGCACCTACAAAGGGTACAGCGCTGTAAGGGTAAACATATGATAGCGCAAAAGGCAGATTAAGCTTTTATTGCCCAGCGTAACTTCGCACACTTGGCGCGGCTGTTAGAATTACATTCAATAGCGGATGGCCTAATGGCTTTTGGAGATATTTCCCTATAAATACCTTCACGATAGAAGCGCTGGAAAGATTTCTTAACGAGGCGGTCTTCACCGGAATGAAAGGTAAGGATAGCGACGCGCCCGCCTTCAGCCACAGCAGCAGGAAGCTTTTCTAAGAATTCATATAGCATTTCAAACTCGTTATTAACATCGATTCTCAGTGCTTGAAAGGATCTTTGGCAGGATTTTTTAATTTCGTTCTTCCTATCTTTTTCCGGAATGAACTTCAGAGCATCTTGTATTATTTGCTGGAGCTGACTTGTCGTTGTGATGTCTGTTCCTTTTTTAATCGCTAAAGTAATCGCGCGGGCGATTTCAGCAGCATGAGGCTCGTCTGAATTTTCTAATAACATACTGTGTAATTCATCTTGTGAGATTGTTTTAAGGCGCTCCGCGGCGGAGATACCTTTAGACGGGTCGAGCCGTAAGTCAAGTGGTCCTTCTGTTTTAAAGGAAAACCCCCTTTCGGGATTGTCTATTTGCATGGAAGAGACACCCAAATCTGCCAATATAAAATTTAAGGGACCTGATGTAGAAATAATTTGGTCTATATTGGAATAATTTGTTTGCTTAATTGTTAGAATTTCCGGTCCATAGCCTAAGCTTTCCAAGCGTTCTTTCGTTCGGGGTAATTCAATGGAATCTACATCAGTAGCATACAAGTGCCCCTTTGAATCCAAGCATTTAAGCATTTCTAAAGTATGACCTCCATAACCTAAGGTTGCATCCAGACCGATTTGTCCGGGGGTAATTTGCAAGAAATCCATTATTTCTTGTACGCAGATGGAACGATGCATACCGGCAGGGGTATTGCCTTTTTGGATTACCTTTTCTACAGCATCGGCATATAGTTCGGGCTGTAATTCTTTATATTTATCTTTGAAAGCCTTTGGATGAGTACCTTTATATCTGGGACGGCGTTGATGCTTTTGTTCTTGATTGTTCATTCTTATTTTCACTTTCTTAAATCTATATTCGATCTATGATCCGAAGCCTCTGGAAAGCTGGCAGATTGAAATATTCTTGTGAATTACATAATACCAAATCTATAATATTTTAGCAATATTATGTTATAATAGCAAACGCATAACAAAAGAACGAGAGGTTTTAATATGGATGTTAACAGTTTTTATAATGATAGAATCAGCGAGGATATTGTAAAGGCACTCGATGGACTTGGATATGAGATACCGACGGAAGTTCAGGCTAGAGTGATTCCATCTGCTTTGGAGAAAAGAGATCTTATCGTCAAAGCACAGACAGGCAGCGGAAAG
Organism: Kineothrix sp. MB12-C1; assembly: GCF_030863805.1. Classification (NCBI taxonomy): domain Bacteria; kingdom Bacillati; phylum Bacillota; class Clostridia; order Lachnospirales; family Lachnospiraceae; genus Kineothrix; species Kineothrix sp. MB12-C1. The sequence continues at coordinate 378,095 of NZ_CP132957.1, read as the reverse complement.
ACGGCCGCATATGCAATTCCGATATGTGAATTAATTGAATGGCTCGAAAATAAACCACAAGCGCTTATTTTGACTCCAACAAGAGAACTTGCGGTTCAGGTTAAGGAAAATTTTATTAACATAGGCAGGTTTAAACGGATAAAAGCAACCGCAATCTATGGAGGACATCCTTTTTCTATTGAAAAAGGAGAACTGAAGCAGAAAACACATGTAGTAGTCGGTACACCGGGGCGCGTGATGGACCATATAAAGAAAGGAACATTACCCTTAAATAAAATTAACTGCTTAGTAATCGATGAAGCGGATAGAATGCTCGATATGGGGTTCGTTGAGCAAGTGGAAACAATTATGGAAGAACTGCCCAAGGAACGGATGACAATGTTATTCTCCGCTACTATGTCCGATGAAGTGAAAGATATATCATCAAAATATATGGAAGGTCCTGTCAATATAGATGTCAGTGAGGACGACATCATGACAAGTGATATCAATCATTTTCTTTATATGACGAAGGAAGAGGATAAATTCAAACTATTGATCGATGTCACGATTATAGAAAATCCGGATAGTTGTATCATCTTTTGCAGTACAAAGGAACGGGTGGATATAGTATGTGATTACCTGAATGACTTATCCTATCCTTGCATTAAAATTCATGGCGGCATGGAACAACCCGAACGTTTATCGGCGATGAAACGCTTTAAAAGGGGAGAATACCGCTATTTAATAGCTACAGATGTAGCTGCAAGAGGTATAGATATAGAGGATATCTCTCTTGTTATTAATTTGGATATTCCTTTGGACGAGGAGAACTATGTCCATAGAACAGGAAGAACGGGGCGTGCAGGGCAAAAAGGAAAAGCCATTTCCTTTGTAGTTCCGACACAAGCCAAATATTTGCACGACATTGAAGAGCTGATTGGGTTTGAAATTCAGGAAAGAACGGTACCTGCCGAAGAGGAGGTATCTGTTCAGAAGCCTGCTTTTAATAAAAAGATAAATAGGAAGCCTCAAATTAAAAAAATGAAAAGCGACAGATTAAACAAGGGGATAATGAAATTACGCTTTAACGGCGGAAAGAAAAAGAAACTGAGAGCAACGAATTTTGTCGGGGTCATATCCAATCTGGAAGGGGTTAAGCCGGAGGATATCGGGATAATAACGATACAAGATACCCTGACCTATATAGAAATACTAAATGGAAAAGGCCCATTGGTACTGGAAGCGATGAAAAGTACAAAGATTTGTGGTAAGCTATTAAAAGTAACGGAGGCAGTAGAGAGATTTTAAAGGAGAGAAAGCGATGGGGGAGAAAATACAAGTTTCCTGTGAGATGGAAGTTACCTTGAAAATTATCGGAGGAAAGTGGAAGCTTCTTATTTTGCATTATTTATTGGAGGAAGGACCGAAACGGTATAATGAGATCTTACGTTTTTTGGAACATGCAAATAAAAAGACATTGACCATCCAACTTAGAGAATTGGAGGAGGATGGAATCATTATCAGAAAGGTCTATGAGACCGTACCGGCGCAAGTAGAATATTCCGCGACGGAGAAGGGAAAGACTCTAATACCTATTGTTGAGATGATGTGCGATTGGGGATGCAGGAATATCGGGGATAAATTCGAATTGACAAATGCACAGTGTTCCGGCGAAGAATAAATTATATGGAGTATTGATAAGGGGAAATAAAAGTGCCTCCTTGTATAGATGCTGTAATACTCTTATAATTTAGAAAAAAGAAAGAAGGTAGTGTTATGGATAATTTTACATTTTATGCACCAACTTATTTTGCGTTTGGCAAAGAGACAGAAAATGAAACAGGAAAATATGTGAAACGTTTCGGTGGAAAGAAAGTTCTTATCCATTATGGCGGCGGCTCTGTCATTCGAAGCGGACTTTTGGACAGAGTGAAAACATCTCTTTCTAAAGAAGAAATCTCATATGTGGAATTAGGTGGGGCGAAGCCAAATCCAAGAAGTGGGCTGGTATATGAGGGAATCGAACTATGTAAAAAAGAAGGAGTCGATTTTATTCTGGCAGTCGGAGGCGGCAGTGCCATCGATTCGGCAAAAGCAATTGCAGCAGGAGCCGTTTACGATGGGGACTTCTGGGATTATTATCAGGGAAAGGCTGTAGAAGAAGCATTGCCTCTTGGTACCGTTCTGACCATTTCTGCGGCCGGAAGCGAAGGTTCTGCAGATTCGGTTATTACAAACGAAAATGGAATGTTCAAGCGCGGTGCATCGGGAGAGGCGTTGCGTCCGAAATTTACAGTTATGAATCCTGAACTTGCGAAAACGTTGCCGCCGTATCAGACGGCATGTGGAATTACAGATATTATGGCACATTTGTACGAACGGTATTTGACCAATACAAAAGAAGTAGAAGTGACGGATCGCATGATTGAGGCGTTGTTACTGACAATGATTCAAGAAGGAACACGGATCATGGAAGATGCGAACAATTATGAAGCGCGGGCAAATATTATGTGGGCGGCCATGATGGCTCATAACAATTCCTGTGGAGTAGGGCGTACACAGGATTGGACGAGTCATGTGATTGAGCACGAGTTATCCGCATTATATGACTGTGCCCATGGTGCAGGTCTGGCAGTAGTTATGCCGGCAGTATTTACCTACAACATGCATCATGATATTATGCGGTTTGCCAAGGTGGCAGTTCGTGTATGGGGATGTGAGATGGATTTTGAGCATCCGGGGCGAACCGCGAAAGCTGGAATCGAAGCATTGCGTAATTTCTTAATATCAATCGGTATGCCGAAGAATTTTGCAGAACTAGGTGCAAAAGAAGAAGATATCGAGAAAATGGCTCATATTGCATGTTTTGGGGATGTCAATACAGGAAGCATTGAGGGATTCGTGAAGTTGGGCCAGAAGGATGTGGAAGCAATATATCGGCTTATGCTGTAGGGGAAATGAATAGATAATAAGAGATAATTCCCGTAAGAATAGCAACGTAAAATATTATGAAACACTATAAAACAACATGTTCTTTTCGTATATGAGATGGGCATGTTGTTTTTTTAATACCAGAATAATTTAAATGGCTAATTCTATCATATTTTGATACAAGAAGAAAAGTATTTTAATGTGAGTATTCCTGTCATTTGTGTTTGGAAATTAATGTACAATAAAGAGCAAAAAATGACAACATAGACAATGGAATAAAAGCTCAAAATTGTGTATATTATGCATGTAAGATATGTAAAAGAAGGGAATACAAGCCATTTCAATTATTTTATGATAATAGTTGCATGTGGAGGGGGGAAATATGAGGAATATATGATTGAAAACTATTAGAAAATATTTTTTTTAATAGTTTTTTTGTCGTTAAGAAAGGAGCATGTACAAGGGGGATGAAGTATGGTATATGTAGCGATTTGTGATAGTAATATGTCGGAACTAAGACAGTTGAAGTTAGCAGTGCAAGGCATAATGGATAAGCTTCTTATTCCGTATAATATTGAGGAGTATGATTCCGGCGAGAAGCTGGTGAGGGCATCCAGGATATTTGATTTAGTATTTTTGGACATTAGGATAGACGGAGAAAATGGAATAGAGATTGGGCGGCTTATTTATGAAAAGAATAGTTATACAAAGATTATATTTCAATCAAGTTTCAAGTGGTATTGCCAGGAAGCTTTAAATAGATCTCATGCTTTTGCTTTTTTGGAAAAGCCTATACAAACAGATTTATTGGAAGAGCAAATAAAGGAATCTATAGCAAGTGAGGATAAGATACAGCGTCTTCATATAGAATTCAAAAACGTGAAATATATATCCGGTGAAATTGAAGTCAAGAAAGAATTATTAGTTTTACCGGTGGAAGAAATTGTATATTTTCAATATATAAAGACACAAAAGAAGATAGAGATAGTTACGAACAATCAAAAATATATATATTCTGAGACAATGAAGGAACTAGAGGAGAGAATGAAGCCGTTAGGATTCGAAACAAATTGCAGAGGTTTTCTCATAAATGTTGGAAAAGTTAGTAAGATTACGAGATATAGAATACAGATGGATAATGGTGAAGAACTACCCTTATCGCAAAAGAGGGTAGTGGGGTTTAAAGAAAGGGTAAATGAATTCATATATAATTCATGCTAGAAAGCTGGTGAGTAGGGATTGCCTGACGTTAGGATTGCCATTGTTGATAATGGGGTTGATGAAGTTTTTTTGAAAAAACCTCTGGAATATAAGGTTCTTATAACAGAGGATGGAGACTGTATTCCTGATAATAGCGATGTGGAGCATGTAAGCTTTTTGCATGGAACTACCTGTGCCCAGATTATTGAAAAGTATTTTCCGGAGGGTAATTTAAGCAGCGTGAAGGTCTTAGATGAAAAGGGGACAGGGCTGCTTACTAAGCTTCGACCGGCAATGGAATGGTGTCTGCAGAATCAAATCAATATCTTAAATGTAAGTCTCGGCTCCATGCATTTTCAAGACAGAAATCAAATAAGAACTTTAATCAATGAATATGCGGTGAAAGGATTGATCGTCATTGCAGCAACTGCAAACAGTGGATATGTATCTTACCCGGCAGCTCTATCTCATGTGATTGGAGTGGCGATAGACCGTGATGCATATAATGACTTTACAGGAAATGGGCATCTTGGAATTGATGTATTGGTTCCGGGAGAGCAGGAGTTGATAAGCGGAGAAAAGAAAATAACAGCACAGAAAAGTAATAGTTATGCGGCCCCATATATTACAGCGCTCATTGGCAAGCTGGCGATGGAAAAGCCTATGATTAATATATATATAGCTAAACTGGCTTTAGCATCTATAATTGAAGAACATAAGGTATATCTTTCTCCCGTATATGAAGAACCGGATTGGATTCATAATGCCTTGATTAAAACAACAGGAAGAAAAAGCCGGGCGGAATATTATTTCAATGCTGTAGATGAAAAAGCAGTAGAAGAAATGAGACATGCGGATGTTATCCATTCGATTGATACTGTTGTGATTGATGATTTATCCAAAGTAGAGGGGGGTTCTTTCAATAATAAAAATATTATTTATTTAGGTAAAGAAAAGGTAAAACAACCGAACACTAATAAGTTTTTTTGGAGTTCTGAAAATCGACTGAAACAAATTCTGAATAGAGAACATATTGAAATAGAAGCGGAAATGGAGCATGAATTAAAGATTCCTGTTATTTTATGCGAATGGAAAGATGAGATTGATGAAATGTTCCTGCTCTCTCAGCTAAAGAAAAGCTTTGGTAAGGGCGGTTATTATCTATATACTATTAGCTTTTGTGCAGAAAGTGTATTGTATGATCTGGAATATATACCGGAAGAAGTTCTTGAAGAGAAATACATATCTTCTTTGTATCGTTTTATTTACTGGCAGACCCATTATAAGCAAAATGATGCCGTTCTGATTGGTTCACCATTATATTTTGGAAAGCAAAAGTTATGTCTGCAGGATAAAATAGATTTAAAAATTACATTGGAGCGATGTGAAATCGGATATCGAACTTTGTTCCTATATGAAGATATCGCTGTAGGAGATGTCCGTTCTCCAGAAATAGATACTGAATATATACAAACAATTTTTCGAAAAATCAGGGAAGTATTGGGGGAATGAAAATGAGCGATAAGGATGCAGTGAAAAATCTGGTTAGGCTTTTAGGAGATTATAAAAAAACAATTTGTATTATATTTGCTTGTCTAATTGTCAGTACCGGTCTTAATCTCTGTATCCCTTTGCTGAGTAGGAATATTATGGATTATGGATTCATCGGAGGAAATAAGCAGCTATTGATTCAATTAGTTGTATTATCAGCGATTCTCCCTGTTATTAATGCCGTTATTGATCTGATAAAGGAAAAAAAGCGAACGGATATTTCTGCTAAAATGGAATATTCCTTGATGGAGAAGGCTTTTCAGCATTTGGTAAAATTAAAAACGGATTATTTTACCGGAAAAAATTATACCGAGATTTTCAATAATCTGGATACAGATATTATGCGTATGGTTTCCATTACTGATGGAGCCACTTTTTTCATTATAACTCAAATCTTTAGCATCACCGGAGGTATCATAGGTTTATTTATTATTAATGGCAAGCTTACTTTATTGGTACTTCTTTATATTCCTTGTAAATATTTCTTTATGAAATACCTTGTAAAAAAAAGAAAATCATATATGGATCAATTCATCAAAGAAGCTCAGGGTTATGCGAAATGGTTTGGGGATACGATTGGGGGAATTCATGAGATTAAGCTTTTTAATCTTGCAGGTGTAAAGAAGCAGGAGTTTGAGAACAGGCAGAAAAAAGTAATCCATCAGAAAAAAAGGATGAATATACTGGGAGTTTACAATCTTTCCGTGGATACCCTGATGATTCAGCTTTTGATTATGGTGTTGTATATTATGGGGGCTAATCTGGTATTTGACCTGCAATTGTCTGTAGGAAGTGTTTTTGCTTTTATTACCTATAGCACCTACGTGACCAGTCCGATTTCAGGTATCTTAAATATTGGATATATGCTATCAGGGATTCTCCCTTCTACAAAACGGTTCTATAAATTTATGGAGTTACCGGAAGAGTTTGAAGAAGGCAACGCTTCTGTATCCCCTGAATTTGATGATTTAAAATTACGGAATGTTAGTTTTTCTTACATACAAGATAAGCCGATTTTAAATCATGTAAATGTAATATTTGAAAAGGGAAGTAAGACAGCTTTGATCGGTAAAAATGGTTCAGGGAAATCCACCATCATAGGATTGCTTACGCGGATGTATATTCCTGACTCGGGTCAAATTTTACTAGGGGATAAGAATATCCTATCTTTTGCCTTGCAGGAGTATCGGGAAATGATATCGATAGTAAGTCAGCAAATATATTTATTTGATGATACGATCCGTAATAATATTTGCTTATATAAAGAGGTGAGCGAAGATAAAATTATGCAGGCAGTCATCGATAGCGGATTAAAGGATTATATAGAGGAAGTATCGTTAGACTATTTAGTGGGGCAGAATGGTTCATGGCTGTCAGGAGGACAGAAACAAAAGATTGCGATGGCGCGGGCATTAATTCATGATAAACCCATTATTATTTTAGATGAGGCGACATCTAATACTGACGTATATTCAGAAATGCAGATTAATAATTTGCTTCATACCAGACTGAAAGAAAAAACAGTAATTGTAGTCACGCATAAACAGGAGATTTTGAAAGATGTGGATAATATTGTGTTAATCAATCAGGAAGGCATTGTAAGCGGAACTTATGAAGAATTGTATAATGGAAATCCGAGTTTTGCAGAGATGGTCAATATGGCTGTTAGAACATAATCAAATCTACTACCCTTTTTCTGCAATAGGGTAGTAGATTGAAAATGTTAAGCCATATGTCATATAAAGAGAAGTTTTGCTGTTCGAATGGTGTTAGTTGTTTTCGTTTACATAGGTTCTGATCCTATTTTCAATAACATTGACAACTTCTTCTACTGGTTTGGTGCCATTGAAATAGAAGATAGATTCCTCCTCGATAATCTTATCGATATCAGGTGATGAACGGAATGCTGTATCCGCACTTTGGATCAGGTTGCGAATAGGCTCAATTTCTTCCTCGATGGCCGGCTTTCCGCTTTGGCGTAAAAAATTGTAATTAATGAGAAAATCATTATATTCCCATTCTGCCACATGTATGAAATGCTCTTCTAAAGAATCTTTTCTGATTGGAAATCCCATAGATCCTAAGTCTCGTTCAATTTTTGCCTGTATTTCCTCCGATAGGAGCATACTGATCAATGTCCAGGCGGTATCTTTGTATTTACTACTAGAATTAATGGCTAGAGCCCATTCACAGTTAATCAAGTTGCCATTTCCTTGTACAGTGGGATATCCGATGAAAGTTACAGGTTCTCCGAATACGCTATCTGAACAAGCTCGATAAGTAATTCCGCTAAATACATTAGTATCTAGCAATATCAATTGGCCGTCCATAGCCCTTATATCCAAGAGACCGTTATAAGTATATCGTTCGTCGTCTTCATACCGATTGGCAAAAGTAAGCATCTTTATAAGCAACTCTCGATTAAGAGGGATTTCCATATTATTCATATCCACTAATTGACTGGTATAAGCAGTTTTAAGTAAATGGAAAACCCCACTTTTGGAAGTGTCAACAAAAATATCTGTTCCTTTCGGGAAACTTTCTGTAAAGGCAATCAATTCATCCAGATTCCAACTTGACTTATCCTTCAGAATCGAGGTTTTTCCTACAAGTGTATCGATATTAAAGCTAAAAGGCATTCCATAGATGTGTCCATCGGTCTCGAAGGAATTGAGTATATTTTCCAAGAAGTCATCTCGATCCAAAGTCACATCCTCACTAAAGTAAGGATTCAAATCTTCCAGAACATTTTTTGCAGAAAGCTGGTCAATTTTATCAAAAGATAGAACTAAAATATCGGGTCCGTTACCGGCTATGATTTCAGTATTGAGTTGAGCATAATTTTCATTATAAATCTTTATCTCAATTTTATAATCAGAATTGGAATGGTTAAATGCTACAATACCTTGATTCATGGCGTTGGAAAGAGAATAATCTGTACCGAGAGTAAGAACAGTTTTTTCCGGTATAATGCTTTCTCCTTCAACAGCCTCCTTGAAGAATGTTGCTTCTACCTTCATCGGAAAAGAGGTATAGTCACGATTGATTGCTAGGACTCCTTTTTCTCTGAACGGCAGTAGGATCCCGGCAGTAATTCCTGTGGAATCATAGGTTTGCCAATCGAATTTCTTAATTATTTCTTCTGTTTCCAGATTATAAGTATAAACGCTGTTTTCAGTAGCCATTAGAAGATTTTCATTACTATCTGATACCATGTGAAATTGATTTCCTGGTATAGTTTGAGCCAATTTGGATGAGAGTTTTTTATTGAGGATATCGACCACCTTAATTTCAATTCCATCGATGCCGTCATATGCGGCAAATATCTTACCGTTACTGCAACATATATCGTAAATCCTGCCATCTGCTTTGACTTTAAACAATAGACTGCCACTCGAATCAAATACATAGATATTTTGATTAGAAGCAAATAGAATAATACGCTTTTCTCCATCCACTGCAATTCCTTGAACCATGGATTGATCAACTCCTCCCATATAATTTGTTAAATCCAGAACCAGAAGGGGAGTTCCGCGTTGGTCCAACTTATAAAGAATAATGTCAGATATCGTCAGATTATCGTCATCAGATGAAAATTCTTCATAGCCAAGATAATAAATGTTCTCATCCTTATCCATGGTCATTTTAAAAACCCTTTGGTTTTCTGGTAAAAGGAAAAGCATCTTAGGTTCTTTTTCTCCTTCTTTCAAGATGTAGAAAGCAGTTTCATATTTTTGAGAAGTCTGATCCAATTTAGCAGCGGCATAATGTAAGTTATTCCCGTCAGAATATGCTCCATCTAAAGAGGCATATTCTGGAAGAGAAAGTGGTTGGGCTAAATAAGTGGTTTCCTCGGCTTTTATTCCATCATCTTTTTGATTATCGGCAGTGCCGATTCTGTTTTCGCACCCACATAGGAATATCGTTACCGCTAAAATGCAATATAGTATATAATAATTAATAAATTTCCTTTTCATTTTTCGGATTCTCCTTTATGAGTTTTAATTTATTACTACTTAGAATGTATACAAATTGCATCTGCCAAATGATTGATGGTTATGGCAGGAAGCGAGTCAATAAATTGGTCGCTTATTATAATGGGAAACTCATGTTAGCATTCCCTCTCATGTTGCTTATGAATAGATTGAAGTTCTTGTGAAATGACGACTTTCAAGGATAGCATATAATTTATATACCTATTTCTCATAACAAATAAAGTGATAAGATAGCCTTATTTCATTTCGTTAACATAGGTTCTGACTCTATTCTCGATAACATCAACAACTTCTTCTACAGGTTTGGTACCGTTGAAATAGAAAATAGCTTCTCCTTCTATAATCTTATCGATATCAGGTAAAGTTATCAGTGTAGTATCTGCATTTTGAATTAAGGAACGAATCTGATCAATGTGTTCCTCTTTTACATCTCCAAGATTGAATTTGATGGCAGTGTAGTGATCGCTGATAAGAAGACACATAGCATAGCCGCTGGCATTTTTCTTAATATATGAAAAATGTTCTTCCAAGGCTTCTTTTCTAAGGTGAAATCCCATTGTTGTATAGTTTTTTTCCATTCTCATTTGGGATTCTTTCGATAGGAGAGTACTAATAAACTTCCACGAGATGTCTTTGTATTTACTACCGGAGTTTATGGCGAAGGTTTGAGAGGAAACTATCAGATTTCCATTTCCCTCCACAGTGGGGTATCCGATATAAGTAACGGGTTCGCCAAATAAGCTGGAACAACCAAAAAAATCATGACCTGATGTTACGATAATATCTGGGAGTATTAGTTGCTCTCCCATGATTTTGCCAGATAAATTGGCATCATAAATATATTGGTCATCGTTTGCATATTGATTAGCAAACAAAAGCATTTTTATAAGCAATTCGCAATTAAGAGGGGTAATGGTATCATCTATGTTTACCAGCTGATTGGTATAAGCAGTTTTAATTAGACGCAAAACGCCACTTTTAGAGGTAGAATCAAAAACATCCGTTTCTTCTGAAAAGTTCTTGGTAAAAGCAATTAATTCGTCTAAATCCCAACTGGATTTATTTTCCAGAAGTGATGATTTTCCGACAAGTGTATAAATCCTAAATTTAATAGCAGGGATTCCATAGAGAAATCCATCTGTCTCAAATGCATTTAGAATATTTTCCAGAAAATCACTGCGGTTAAGAGTTTTATCTTCATCGAAATAGGGATTTAAATCCTCTACGACACCTCTTGTTGCAAAAGAGGCTATCCTATCGAAAGGCATTGAGAGAAAATCCGGGCCATTTCCAGCCATGATTTCAGTGTTGAGTCGCATAAAATCCTCTTCATAGTTTATTACCTCGATTTTATACTCGGGGTTATTTTTATTAAAATAAACAATTTCAGCGTTGAGGCCTGATGGGAGAGAAGAGAGCGTTCCAAGTGTAAGTACTAGCTTTTCAGGAAGGGCAATTTCTCCCTCAGATGCTTCCCGAAAAGCAACTACCTCTACTTTCATTGGAACAGCACTATAGTTACGGCTGATTGCTAATATACCGTTTGTATTCAGAGGAAGCAAAATACCAGCAGAAATACCAGCAAAATCATAAGTCTGCCAATCAAATTTTTTAACAAGTGATTCCTCTTCCAAAGAATACTCATAAAGACTTTCCGCTGAAGAAATTAATAGATTTTTTCCTGAGCCAGAAGTCATATAGAATTTATCACCAGGAACAATATGCTCTAATTTTGCGGTAAGTTTTCTTCCGGGAATATCAATTTCTTTAATGGACATCCCATTGCTACTACGATATCCTACAAATATTTTTCCATTGTTGCTGCATATGTTATAGATGATATCAGGCATTCTATCCTTAAATAGGAGTTCTCCGTTTGGATTAAATATAAAAATATTTTGGTTGGAATCAAACAGTACCATATAGTTTTCGCCATCTACGGCTATACCCTGGATTACGGCTTGTTCCTGTTCCTTGATATATTCTGATAGACTTAACGTGAGCAGCAGCGTGCCTTTTAAATCAACCTTGTAAAGTATGGGATGGTCATCATTAGGTTTGCTTACATCGTGCCCAAGGTAATAGATATTTTTGTTTTCATCCATGGTTATCGTTGTAACGCTTTGATTTTCAGGTAGAGAAAAGAGTATTTCGGGAATAGAATCTCCCTCTTTTAAAGAATAGAATGTGGTTCTATTTTGTTGAGAGGTTTGTTCGAATCCCGTTGCAGCATAATAAAGGGTGCTCCCATCGGAATAGGCTCCATCTAAAGAGTCATATTCCGGTAAGGAAATATCTTGAGTCATATAGCTGATTTCTTCCTGCTTAATAATAGTTTCTTTTTGGTTGATTACTGAAAGATTCTCGTTTCCACATCCGCACAGGAATAGCATTACAAATGAAATATAATGAATAGCATAAGAACTATTTACTTGTATTTTCATCTCAAGGTCTCTCCTCCCTAAATAACTGTGATAACTTTTGCTAAATTGATAAGGCTTATATATTGAAAAGAATATAGCATTATTGCATTTCGTTAACATAGGTTCTGATTCTGTTCTCAATAACATCTACCACTTCTTCTATTGGCTTAGTACCATTGAAATAAAAAACAGCTTCTTCTTGAATAATTTTATCGATGTCTGGAGATATGTGTACTGCTGTATCGGCATTTTGTATTAAATCCAAAATTCTCTGAGCATCTTCGCTGCTTGCCTTACTACCGGCAGGAAAATAGTATGCAATGTCATTAGTGCTATCATCACTATCGCCAATCATTGATGCTGACCTAACAATGCTGTTTTCAGTCCAGCTGATTGCATGTGTGACAAGACTCCACTTATCTTTTTTTAGCGGAACATCACCAAATCTCATAATTTCTTGCCCCTTGTCAGATAATAATGTACTGATAAATTCCCATGCAACATCCTTGTATTCGCTGTCTGAATTGATGGAATAGGTATTGTCGGAAATAATCAAACTTCCGTTCCCGTCTTCCGTTGGATATCCGATGAAGGTCACCGGTTCTCCAAACATGCAGGAGTATCCAAAATAATCATATGCTGTCACAATAATCACATCAGGGAGCATTACCTGTCCATTTAGAATCTTATGGTTGAGCATATTAATTTCTTGCACATACCGTTCATCACTGTCATACTGATTGGCAAAGGTAAGCATCTTTATAAGTAACTCTCGATTGAGAGGGTTTTCTGTATTTTTCATATCCACCAATTGTCGGGAATTGGCATATTTTAGTAAGCGCATTACACCGCTTTTAGAGGTATTATCAAAGAGAGGTGTTCCTTCCGGGCAATTTTCCGCAAAGGAGATAAACTCCTCCAGAGTCCAGCCCTCTCGTCCGCCTAAAAACGAGTTCTTTCCAACCATCGTACTGATTCGAAAAGTAATTGGCATGACATATAGATGTCCTTCTTCCTCAAAAGCCTTTAGGACATTTTCGTAGTAGTCACTGCGGTTAATGGTCTCGTCTTCATCGAAATAAGGATTCAAGTCTTCCAGAACTCCTTTTTCGGCGAGGAGGTTCGCACGGTAGGAGGGTAGTGCCAGGATGTCAGGACCATTGCCCGCTATTAGCTCTGTGTTAAGGCGAGTGTAATCCCCTTGATAATTTTTGATCTCAATCTTGTAATTTGGATTAATCTTATTAAAATTGGCAATGGCATCTCCGCGTACCCATTTGAGTTTATCAGTTATTCCCAGAGTAATTACTTTCTTTCCCTCTACCATGGTTTCTCCTTCAGTGGCTACTCGAAAGACCGTGGCTTTTGCCTTCATCGGGATAGCAGCATAATCTTGATTGATAACCAAAATGCCATTTTCTCCATAGGGTAATAACATACCGGTTATGATTCCGGTAAAATCATGGGTTTGCCAGTCGAACTTTTTGAGAGTCTCTCTAGTTTCAAACATATACTGATAAACACTTTCTTCGGAAGCGATCAACAGGTTACCATTACTTCCGGCCGTCATATGAAACTGCGTTCCAGGGATACCACTTATTAACTTTGAGGACAGTTTTTTGCCATCAATATCTACTTCTCTGACCTCCATACCATCCATGCTGCTGTGGACAACTAGAACCTTTCCATTGCTGTTGCATAAGTCATAAATCCGACCGTCTGCTCTGACTTCAAACAACAATTCACCATTTTGATTAAGCATGTAGATATTTTGGTTGGAGTCGCACAGTACAATGCGGCTTTCTCCATCTACAGATAAATCTTGAACCATGGTTTGATCCTGTCCCTTGGTATATTCTGACAGATTTAATTCTAGAATGGGCATTCCCTTAGGATCTGACTTGTAAAGCATGGTGCCAGTAGACGCTGGACTTTCTGAATTTTTCAATGAAGGCTCTTCATAACCAAGGTAATAAATATTTCCTTCAGAGTCCATAGTCATACTCTGTACTCTTTGATTTTCTGCTAAAGAGAAGTTCATCTGGGGGTCCGCATCTCCTTGTTTTAAGGAATAGAATGAGGTCTGAAATGTTTGGGAACTTTCATTGAATTCAGCGGCTGCATAGTATAAGTCATTTCCATTGGAATAGGCTCCATCAAAAGAAGAATACGCCGGTAGAGGGATATCTTGAGTTACATATAAGACATCTTCCTGTGTAATGATAGTTCCATTTTGGTTACCAACCTCGCTGTTACTGGCTCCACATCCATACAAAAGAAATGCTATTAGTAGGATAGGGCAAAATACATAACATTTGTTTGATATCTTTTTCATTTCTAAATTGTTCTCCCATATTTTTATAATTTATGATATATTTGTTTCGGTACAAATACATATGGCATCTGCTAGATGATTGATAGTAATACAGGGAAGTTCGTCAAAAAATTGATCATTTATTGTAATGGAAAATTCTTTCTCCATCTCTAGTAATAAATAAACCATATTTACCGGAGAAATATCAATCTTATTACTAAATAAATTAGTGTTTTCATCAGAAATCGTTATCTGCAATAAATTATATATTACATCTTTAAGCTGGTGTATTATCGTCTTTTTATCTATCATATATGTATCCTTTCTACCAGATTCTAACGGTTTCTTTATTTTGTGAAAGATGATTTATTATATCATAATATACAGTATCCACACTGCTTAAATCGTAAGTGTTAAAAAATAGGCAGTCATAGTTTTTATAATCAGAGGAAATAGAGTGGATTACTATATTCCAATCAACGAGGACATAATGTATGGGCTTCATTATATCAAATTCCTGAATTGACATAGTTGTATTTGCCATATTAATGTAATTTATTTCTATATTCAGCGTATATCTGCAAAAGGCTCTTAAATGGTCAAGATATTCTTTGTCATAGAAATCATTATAGTAAAGACTCAATATACCTATATCTGCTTGGGCAGCATGAGCAACGATTTCAGGAATTACTCCAAAGTGATTAGTAACTTTATCATTATATGGTAGAATGGCTTCTTCAATTTGCAATAGAAGGATATCGGGCTGCTCCTCATCAATAATGGAAATAAGAAAATGATTAAAGCTAACAATTTTATCTTCGTAAGTCATATTTGATTGGTAGATATAATCTGGCAGCATATGCATACCGAATATGCTGCCGAGTGGGCAGGAACTGATTTTGCTTACTCGATAGCCCTCTTCCTCAAATCTTTTGGTTATCAGTAGTTGAGTATCAAAACCGTTACAAAATTCTCCTATTTGAAAAATTGTCATAACTGGAACAGGAATCTCTTGAATATGTTTTATTTCGGTATATGATATTTTTTTGCCAGGGGGATTGTCTCCAAGTACTTTCACATTAGATGGAATATTTTTTTTGTTAAGGATAAAATTCTCTGCTAATTCCTTTGTAATTAATACTTCTTTGTTATAGTTAAAAGCCTCTTGTATCCGCTCCTCATAATAACTCAAATCTATAAGAAAAGTACTAGCAGAAAAAAGGACGCTGTCACATTTCTCAAGACTTTCCTGAAAAGCAGAAGTAATTGTGATACCGACAAATGAACTACCGTCTATGCAAGAAATATCTTTTCCCTCATATCCATAGCTTTTGGGAGATACTGCTGCAATTAATATGTAATTTTCTAATAATTGGGCATATTTGGCAATTGAATTTACGCGTTTGTTAAAAGGGTATATCATTAATTTTTTATTCATATTTATCCTCATTTATATGCTGATGTGGTAAATTTATAGTTAAATTCTTCAAGCATTGTAATTAGCTTCATGTCTTCTAATGCCATATATCGGATACCGTCACAATAAGTAAGTTTCTTTTCCCTTGATAGTTCTGTATTTCCATCAGCACATGCGCAACAAGCTTTGCAAAAATTAAATGCAAAACAATTTTTACACTCTTCTTCTGTGACGGAACCTACATTAAGCAGATATTTTGCTTTTTTCAGGTCAATTCCTTGATTAATATGACCGATTCGCATGATTTCAGATGTTTCACTAATCCTTTCGCAAGGATAGAAATATCCATTCACATCCATAAAGAGGCGGGTAACTCCAGGAAGACATGGGCCGCCAGGATGAGATTCCTTTTTTTGCATTTTATAAGGTTTTAGTATTTTATATGTACTGTATATTTTCCCCTCATTCAATTTATATAACTTTGACACATGCCTCTGAGAAATCTTTCCGATCATATATAGATATGATTTACATGTTTCGAAATCATCTATTATTTTAAAATTTTCATCATATTGTATGATAGTTTTAGAGTTGTTTTCATTTATCGTATTCATGTTTACGTTCAATTCTTCCAAAACATGATTTGCATTAAAAAAATCGTTAGTACAGGAAAGATCATTGTTGGTGCTGATAACAGAGTTGATCATAAGTTTGGAAAAAAACGCCGGATACTGTTGCTTTAGATGGCGGAGTTTTTCCATAATAACATCAAAGGAACCTTTACCATTAGGAAATACTCTGTTAGCATCATGATATTCCTTTGCGCCATCCAGACTAAGAAGAACATGGATATCTTTTTTTATAAGATATTCCACATTATCATCCGATAGTAAAGTTCCATTGGTGGTCAGAGTGAGGTAAACATTTCTTCCCTCTTTTATTTCTTCTATGTATGCAACGGCTTTCTTAAGCAAAGGGATTTCCAACAATGGTTCACCCCCATAAAATCCAATTGAAAGTTGTGTTGTATTTTGAGAATGAGTGAATAGATAGTCAATTCCTTTTTGTATTGTCTCTATAGAAGTGGCTTTGTTAAAATGCCTTCTATTATCATATCCTCCAGTATAAGGACAATAACTGCATCTTAGATTACAATTTTGTGTTAATTGTATGGTGAGATGCTCTAGACTATCTCGAAGGTAATATTCAAGATAATTCATGTCAGAATGCCATATTTTTTCAATAGTATTATCCTCCAAATAGCCCTTTTCCCTAAATTGTATAATTGTTTCATTATCATATTTATTCAATTGATCAAATTCTTCTTTTTGTAGGTTAATAATGGAATTGGTACCTCTATCATAAACGTAGAATCCTTTTAACGTTGAAAATGTCTTATAAATAGGGTTCATCCGATGGCCTCCTATAAATTTATATAGAATAAGGATATTTGTAAAAACAAATATCCTTATTCTTAACTATGTTGTATTAGATACGTTTATCTGTTTGGCAGAAGTAGTATCATTATACTTGACGTCCTGCTCCTCTGGTATTCACTCGCATCCCGTAGTCTTGCCACGATTCGTTACAACCATGTGTTTCACAAGCACATGCATACGCTCTGATAGTATTTTTCATAACATTACTATTCTTGTTCAATTTCTTTGTCTTTTTCATTTCCTTCATTTTTTCTTCTCCTTTTACTGTTTGGTTTGATAGGTGCCTGAGAAACATAGAAATGACTAAAATGTCGATTCATATCGAGTATCTTTTGGGTGTTTCACAATTACCTACTCAAGTTTGTTTTGCGTCTCCTCATTTTATTTTTGCAACAATTCCAACTGCGCGCTTTCATATTTTGAAATCGTTGAAAAATACATGCTGTAATACAAAATATACTTATCAAACCTTATACAAAAAATAAATTGTAAGAATTATATGTTATGAGTAAAGCTATTGACTGTATTTTAAATAAAAATATAATTTTTGTACATGATTTATCCCCGAGATACGCATTTTATCCTCGAAGTAAGCATTTTGCGATATTGGCTTTTTGAGTAGTTGACTTGCTGCTTGGATTCTTATACAATCACAATCAATCAGGAAAGCACGAAAAGAAATAAAGAAACGTAAGAACAGGAGCTAATAAATGGGCAAAAAACAGCAAAGCGGTACGAGATATGGATATCTGGATTATTTACGGGGAATGACGTTAATCAGTATGATTTTATATCATACAGCCTGGGATCTGGTCTATATTGCAGGATGGGATTGGGCTTGGTTTCGTTCGGAAGCGGCCTATATATGGCAGCAGAGCATTTGCTGGACTTTTATTGCTTTATCAGGATTTTGTTGGCCGATGGGAAGACACAGGTTAAGGCGGGGAGTTATTGTATTTGGCGCAGGGCTGTTAGTGACAGCAATAACTTTAATTGCGACCCCGCAGCAGAGAGTTGTATTCGGTGTGCTGACGTTATTAGGGAGTTGTATGCTCGTTATGATTCCGCTTTATCCGGTTTTACGACGAATTCCATCTAAAGTAGGCGTTATACTATCTTTTTTGCTTTTTGTTGTGATGAAAAGAATCAATTCGGGATATTTGGGAATTGGCAACTGGGTTTTGGCTGAACTGCCAAAAGAATGGTATGAAAAAGGAAATGGCATGACCTTTCTTGGATTTACGGACAGGCAGTTTTTCTCTATCGACTATTTTTCCTTTTTCCCATGGTTTTTTTTATTTGTGACAGGATATTTTATCTATCGGTATGCGAAGCAGCGTGAATTTTTAAGACAGCCGTTTCTCCAAAGAAGCAGGGGGAAGATGTTCTCATTTATGGGCAGACATTCTCTGATTAT
This sequence comes from Kineothrix sp. MB12-C1, assembly GCF_030863805.1. NCBI lineage: Bacteria > Bacillati > Bacillota > Clostridia > Lachnospirales > Lachnospiraceae > Kineothrix > Kineothrix sp. MB12-C1. The sequence continues at coordinate 359,426 of NZ_CP132957.1, read as the reverse complement.
TTATCTTCTTCACCAACCTGTGATTTATCTGATCTTACAGCTATTTTATTAGTTTGCTGGTTGGCGCAAAAAAATTATATTATATGAAAAATAACTATAATTATGAGAGGGCTATGGCATGGATCCACCTTAGCGGAAAATTTTATTTTATAAATTGTTAAAATAAAATGAAGAAAATAAAATAAATAGTAAGATTATAAATAAAAAAATAAGAAGGAAAAATCCTGTGGTAACGAATAGAAAAATGTGGTAGAATCATGACCATATTATTCCTACGAAGGAGGGTTCAGCGAATGAATCTTAAGAGTTATTTAGAACAACATGAAAACATTGCGGAAGAAATACAATTTCTTCAATCGAAGGCATCTTCTGATATTTCGGAGGAAGAAGCGGGTGAAATTGCGAAGCATATTAATACGCTTGCAGGAAAGTTGAATATCCACTTGACGATGGAGGATAAATATCTCTATCCAAGTTTGTTGGCAAAAGGAAATACCGGGTTTGCCATAGAGTCTTATATCGATGAAATGGGCGGACTTGCGAAGGAATTTACAGAGTTTAAAGAAAAGTATAATACAAAGCCCAAGCTATTAGAAGCAAAAGCTTCCTTCGCTAGGGATGCTAACACGATTCTGAATAAGATAACGGCGAGAGTTAAGAAGGAAGAGGATACGATATACAAGTTGATAGATTAGAAGAATTAAGGCGGTATCGTAGTAAGACTTGTATGATAAAAGTAATCATGATAAAAGAAAGGAACTTGGATACATATGGAGGAAACGAATAAGAAGGGGGCATGGCTTCGCCTCTTAGTGATGATTATGATACCGGAGGTTATATTTGCCCTGGTAATGGTATTTTTTCTATTTAAGGTGGAAGCACAGGGGATGTCGGCCGGAACGGCGGCATTGGTTCTCGTTTTACTTTTGCTGGGCATCGGTGCGGGAATCTTTGCAGTGATTGAGGTTATCTTGAAGAACCTGGGAAAAATGGCGAGAAATTTCGATCAGATTGCTGATGGAACGATATTGCTCGACGGTAATAAGCTGACGAAACGCAATGATGAGTTAGGACAGATGATGCGCAGTGTAAATGAGATGATGCAGTCATTTGCTAAAGTAGTGGTAGGAATCCGTAATGCGGTAGATTCTCTGGACTCTCTTTCCGGTGATTTCAAAGAGTCCTTTGGCAATATGACAACAGCTTTGGAGCAGGTGAGCCGTGAAGTGGAAAGTATTGCGGATAATACAGTGTCACAGGCTAATCAGACGAAGAGTATTGAAGAAGAGATTATCGATATCAGCCATGCCATAGAAGTAATTGCATCCAACATCGAAGCGCTGACAGGAAGTGCGGATAAGATGAAGGATTATAATCGTTCCTCCGAAGAGATTATGCAGGAGCTAGTAACAATCAGTGAAGAGAATAGCGTTTCAATTGAAAATGTTAGAAATCAGACGAATCTTACCAATCAATCGGCACAGGAAATTCGTCAGGCAACGGATATTATCGCGGGAATTGCCAGTCAGACTAACTTGCTTGCGCTGAATGCTTCTATTGAGGCAGCCAGAGCAGGAGAGCAGGGGAAAGGCTTCGCAGTGGTTGCCGAAGAAATCAGGACTTTAGCAGATCAATCGAGAGAATCCTCGGAACATATCAGTAAGATTGTTAATTTGTTAATATCGAATTCCGATGAAAGTGTGGAAGTGACGCAGAAGGTATCCGATGCTTTTGTACTGCAGAATGAGAAGATCCGCAGAACAAAGGAGATATTTGCGCATCTGAATCATGAAATTATGAGTGTAGGAGCTTCTATTGATGAGATAAGTACGGAGGTAAATGCTTTAGATCAGCATAAGGATTTGATGAAAGAGGGAATTGTAGAATTATCCGATGCTGCTATATCTAATACGACAAGTGCCAGAGAGACTACCGATGCTATGCTGGAATTCGAAGGACTTGTATCTGACTGCAAACAAGCCACCGAACAGATTACTTCTGTTACGAAGGATTTAATCGAAAATGTAGAAAAGATAGGTATGACGGCAGAACGCAGAAGAGCGATGCTGGATAAGTATAAGAGATAAAATATACATAATAGAAAATAAATAAACATAATTAAAAAGTCAGGGAAAAATCTTTCGAAGATTTCACCCTGACTTTTTATATCATAAGATTCGGATTGGACACCCGAATCATCATAGGAAATCATTGTTGTAGTAATGGATAGAAGTGTTATGATTTCCTGGATATAAAAGAGGTATAAAATTATATGGAAGCTTAATAAAAGATATAGTATAATTTTTCATAATAATAGTCAGTGATATTAGATGACATTGGTGGCATACAGCGAATAAAATGATGGTTTGGAGAAGGGAATGTGGTTGTGGAGAAGTTGATAAAACAATACTGGAACTGTATTGTGAGGCAGGATAAAGAAGAACTGAGAAAGTATTTTCATGAGGATGCTTGTATTCGGTGGCATAATACAAACGAGCAATTTAATGTTGAGGAATTTATAAGAGCGAACTGTGAATACCCGGGGAGTTGGGATGGCGCTGTTGAGCGCATAGAACAAATTGGCAATACAGTTATTTCTGTTGTCCGTGTTTGGACAAAGGAGATGTCCTTTCATGTAACTTCATTTATCAGTATAGAGGAAAGAAAAATAAAAACTCTGGATGAATACTGGGGTGATGATGGGGAACCTCCCCGGTGGAGGAAGGATAAGCATATTGGAGGGCCGATACATTAGAAGCCTAGGAGTATCTTGCAAACATGTCGGAAATAATTATAAAGTTGAACTGGTGAGGTGATGTATATGAGGGAAGAAGTCCAGTCTTACCTGGGGAAATATAACGAAGAAATACAAGATCTTTTTATTGCGATACGAGAACTTATTATTAAAAGTACACTTTGTGAAATAGAAGAAAAAATGTGGGCTAAATTACCAAGCTTTTATGTGAAAGATAAATTTATAAGAGTAATTCCTTTTAAAGACCATGTTAATATTCAAACACCTGTGATCATTAAGTATAAGTCACAATTAGAGCAATATAGGATAACGCCGCAAGGAATGCTGCAGATTTATTTAAATCAGGAGATACCTTATGATATTTTGCAACTTATTTTTATGGAATCTCTTATACAGGCAAATTGAGGATGCAGTTTTTGATACATAGGAAGTTTATACCACATCTGAAAGGATCACTCAATATGACAAAACCAGACAAAATTAAGTATGTACAAACTTGTATCTCCACTTCATGGTCTTGCCCTGAAGATGTCTTTTCACAAAGAAAAAATATAATAATAGAAACCGATAAGACCTTCTTTGAAATAGTAACGTTTGGTTCTAACGCTGTGATAAGAGCAGATAAAGAGATTTTCAATTGGTGTGTTGAGAGTTTTTCGGATATACCTGCAATTGATATTATGGATGGAGAGAATTTGCCAGAACTGTATTTGGATAATCGCTTCGATAGTGCATTAAATTATGAATATAAAGGGGAGGTGCTTGCAATAGTTGCGCGAAAAGACAAGGATATTGCAGCAGTTGTAGCTGTTGATGATTATCATCATGGCCTATGGCAAATAGGTATTGATACTGTTGTCGATTATAGAGGTCAGGGTCTTGCGGCATATCTTGTGAAAGAAATAGCAATGGAGAGCAAAAAGAGAAATCAGGTCCCCTTTTATACAACATGGAGTCCTAATATAGCTTCAACCCGAACTGCAATCTCGGCAGGTTTTTCACCAATATGGATGGAATACTTTGCAGAGAATATTTAAGTATTGAAATTTGTTTTTAATATCTTGCTTTTAATAATTAGTTTTTATATAGAATAGGATTGACAAGTGTAAATAAGTTGTGTAAAATCAATATAAATCAAGCTCAATATTATTGAGAACAATTAATATGGTGATTTATAGATAGTAAAGATATTAGAAGAACATGAAAACAAAGAATTAGGAAGGGAGAAGAAATTATGGCAGAAAAAAAGGTTTATGATTTTATGGTAGAGGATATAAAGGGAGATGAAGTTTCCCTGAGCGAATATGAAGGGAAGATCCTTCTGATTGTGAATACTGCAACACAGTGTGGATTTACTCCTCAATATGATATTTTACAGGACTTATACGAGAAGTATCAGGGAGAGGGACTTGAAATTTTGGATTTCCCATGTAATCAGTTCGGTAATCAGGCACCCGGAAGCAATGAAGAGATTGCTGCCTTCTGTGACGCTCATTATGGAATTACCTTCCCTCGCTTTACAAAGATTAATGTGAACGGAGAGCATGCGATACCGCTTTATCGATATTTGGTGGAAGAGAAAGGCTTTGAAGGTTTTAGTCCGGAGAGCAATATGACTCCTATATTGGAAGATGTTTTGGAAAAAAGCAATCCTAATTACAAAAATGAACCGGATATTAAATGGAATTTCACAAAGTTTCTGATTAATAGAGAAGGGCATGTAGTAGAACGCTTTGAACCAACAGAAGATATGGGATATGTAGAAGATAGAATAGCGCAACTGCTGTAAAACAAAATAGCTTCTTGTTCCATAGATATGGTATTTGCATATGATGATAAGAGAATGGGGAAAGGAGTCTCTAATGTTTTATTATCATGCGACAGGTACTGCTGATTATGGACCATATCCCTTTGTGGCTAATATCGGAGAAGATGCCAGGAAAAACGAGAACTTCCGAAGGACATTGTGGACAGGGCGATACTTACAGACGACGTTGATGTCTATTCCGGTTCGCGGAGAGATTGGCTTAGAAAGGCATCCGGATACGGATCAAATGATACGTATCGAGGAAGGTCGGGGATTGGTTCGTATAGGGAATACGAAGGATGAGTTGGATTTCCAGCAGCATCTATGTAAAGGAGATACCGTCTTTGTGCCGGCCGGAGTTTGGCATAATATAATTAATATGGGTATGGTACCTCTTCAGGTTTCGTCTACTTATGCACCCCCTGCTCATCTGCGGGGAACGGTACATCGGACGAAAGAGGATGATACGGAAGAATATTGAATTCTTTGGAACGAAAGTATAAATAGGACGTTAAGAACAATAAAAAGGAGACGAAAAGCAAAAATGCTATCGTCTCTTTTTCTATTATTATAATACCACAAAATTCATATTTTTTCAATTCTTGTAATGTTATTTATTTGGTATAAAATGAATAATTACCAAGACTGTCAGGTTACCTTGATGGTTTTAGTAAACTTTGGGGAAAGGGCGGTTATTCAATATGAAAGATAATATATATGAATTGCTGGTAATGGCTGGAAATAAGCAGCAATTGGAAACAGTACTTTCATGCAATGCAAGGACGGAAAAATATGGACTTTCGTTAACAAAGGAGGAGGCACAGATGCTGGTACAGTCGAGGCAGGAAAGCTTAAAGACTCAGCGCCGGGTAGAATTTGGGGAAGGAATAATAACTGAATTAATCGATGCTTTCTGTGATTCTGTGTATATCGATCAGAATAACTATGTGCAAACATTGACACAGTTGCAGGATATTTTTTACTTATATAAAAATGAAGCACAGGATAACCTAACGGATGATGAACTGATTATGGTAATGAAGGAGTTATATGAAGGGATTTGCTTCGGCTCTGTAGAGTATCTTGAGGAGACTTGTCTGGAACGATTCGCCAGAGCAGTTCGTGCGGGTTACCGTGGATACGAGAAAAGTGGAGGGAAAGGGGAAGCGAGTAAGTTCTCGGAAGAAAAAAGATGGGACAGGGATTTGTATCTCGAAGTCTTATATGATGAATTGTGCTGATAAGGAGGAAACTATGGACTATAAAATGGAAGAATTGCTGCCTGTTGTCAAGAAGTTAACGGACAAATACACGAGTAAAGCCAGTACCTCCATTACGTATGAAACTGCCGAACAGTTAATGGGGGCCGTTTTATATTGTATCAAAGAGCGTGAAATGGCGGGAGATGAACTAGGAGTGGATGAGGTATCTGTGGTTAAAAAAGATAGGGTAAGCGCGATAGAAGCATACGAAGCAGGATATCAGGCCGTTTTGCAGAAAGTGAAGAAGACAAAAGAACTGTACGATATCTTGATAGAGGATTTCGATTCTTATGGGAATCGAGCTCTTTTCGATACGGTAAGCCAAGGAATGCCGGAATTTTTTATTCATTATGACGCAAGATTTTTCCCGCAGGATCATATTTTAACTCTGGATTATCCCTTATTGGATGCGAGAAAACAAAAAGAGAAATCCGGGATTGATTTAATTTACAAATATCTTTCTTGTATCGCTACGGAGCAGCGTTTCCTGAAGACTTTTTCAAAAGCTTATGTTTTGGAAGTGCTGCGCGAATATCATAGAGAATACGAGGAATTATTGATTAATCTCCCATCCATCGTTCTAAGGAGTGTGATTAAGCGTATGCTAGAGTCCCATGAGGAATACAGGAATCAAAAAGTAGAAATAAGATGGAAGAATAAAAAAGCGTTGGAAGAAGAGATAAGATTTCTTTTTCATATATTTATTCAGGAGGAATATGGGGAAAGAGAAGATGATCGGTTATTTTTGCAAGAGGTGAAGGACTACCTATCTCAAGATATCCCTGATTTCACAGCAGAACTTGCAGCAGCTTTGTGCCCTCACAGCTACATGTGAACATCCATTAAAATTACCTTCGGTGATGGAATTTTTACTTCCTAATTCCATACATCCTTACAGTCAACGCAGTAAATGCACAGATATGCTGAATAGTACCAAAGTTTTTCCATTCTTTTGCGCACCAAAGCGTAGATACTGCATAGCATATAATTGAAGTAATAAAAGTGACATATTGCATCTGTGGGACGGTAATTGATTCTGACTTGTTCCATGGATGCTTTTTCTTTATCGGGAGGAATTATTTTACGTCAAGTCAGTGAAAAGATAAGTGAAAATCCCTTTATCGAAGATGACTTTAATGGATTTTCACATGTAACAGTGAGGGGGCTGAACTGTTATAAAAAAGTTTGATAAAAGGTAAGAATTAAGTTATAATATCGTTATATAAGGGGATCATGCAAGTGCAGGGTGAGGGAACCGGAGGGCAGGGATGATTCGTAAGTTAACGAAAGTGATATTGCAGGATGTAAAGAGTGAGAATGAGACAAAGAAGGCGGCTGTCATACTGAGGATGAATGCTATTATTATGTGCATTTACTTTTTGGTTCTTCTATGTGCATTTTTTATCACAGGGGGTGCGAACCTTTTTGTTGTATGTATATCCTTGTTATGTGCCTATGGGGTATCTTTTTATACGACCTACATGAACTGTACCAGAAAGTCAATTATCTTCGTACATATTCTGACAGGAGGATGGATTATCCTTTTTATCAGAGATTTTGGATGGGATTGCGGTGTACAGCATTTTATATTTGTTCTTCTGGTTTTGAATTTCACGACCAGTTATAGTAAATTTAGTTGGAAGTTACTCGTAGGAGCTGCATTATGCGTTTTCCGGCTTGCTTTAAATGTCTATACGATGACGTATGATCCTGTTTTCATTATGTCGAAGAACATGCAGATTACTTTTCAAGTTATAAACACACTCTTTGTATTCATCAGCATTACAACAATTATGGCAGTGTTTACAGAGAATTCGCAGGAAATGGAGAAGAAGCTCGTTATATATAATGAAAAACTTCATGGATTGGCAGCGCTGGATCCGTTGACCGGACTTTTGAACAGGCGCAGTATCAGGGAGTATTTGGAGCAAAAAGAAAAAGAGTGCAGGGATGGAAAGCTGCAGAGTCTCTCTCTGGCTCTTGCGGATATTGATTTCTTTAAGCGGGTAAATGATACATATGGCCACGAGTGCGGTGACGTTGTACTACAGCATCTGGCGGATCTATTTGAGAAGTGCATTGGGATGAAAGGGAAAAGCAGCCGCTGGGGCGGTGAGGAATTCCTCTTCGTTTTTGATAACATAAACGGTGATGATGCAATGATTATTCTGGATGAGCTTCGCAGAAAGATACAGATGATGGAGATCAACTATCGGGGCGAGTCCATAAAGGTAACGATGACCTTCGGTTTGGGTGAATTCGACTTTAAAAAAGGGATCGATGTTACCATTTGTGATATAGATGAGAAGCTATATCACGGTAAGCACTCAGGAAGAAACAAGATAGTATATTAAAGATAACAGTTCGGCTAAAGTGAAAATACTGAACTATTACATATTAAAGCAAGCAGGGAAGATAGGGGGAGAAAATGTTATTTCGGTGTAAGAATTGTGGAGGTAATGCTGTGTTCGCTCCAGGGGTGGGGAGGATGTATTGTCCTCACTGCGATGGTTTGGATAGTGAAGAGCAGGAAAATAAAGAGGTGCAGACGGAATGTGTAAACTGTGGGGCTCCTCTTACGATAGGTGAGTACGATTCCACTTGCCAATGTGAATATTGCGAAAGCTATATTATATTGGATCATAGAGTGAGCGGAGAGTATCGGCCGAATCTCATGCTTCCGTTTAAGATTGACAAAAAAGGTGCGGTAGAGCTGTTGCGAAATGAGTTCAGGAAGAGAGTCTTTACGCCGGGTAGTTTCTTGTCCGAGGCTACCTTAAAAGAGATGAAAGGAATCTATGTACCTTTTTGGATGTATGATTACGCATCGAATTATAAATATACGGGAAAGGGAACGAAAGTCCGTGTATGGAGAACGGGAGATACGGAATATACAGAGACTTCCTACTATCGCATCGAACGGGATATGGATGCTGAGTTCGAGAAGGTGCCGGTGGATGCTTCGGTTGTCATGCCAAATGATGTGATGGACTTAATGGAACCTTATGACCATAAGTTACTGGAAGGTTTTGAAGAAAAATATATGTCAGGCTTCTTCGGGGAGATTTATTCGGAAGGAGAGGAGGCTTTGGAAGGCAGGGCTAAAGAAAAGGTAAAACGGGATTTGGAGTCTTTACTGCATGAGACCGTTACGGGTTATACATCGGTAGTACCTGAGAGACAGAATATATCCATGGAAAAACATATGGCAAATTATGCGTTGCTTCCGGTCTGGCGTTATCTTTACCGCTACCAGGAGAAAGATTATTATTTTCATGTGAATGGACAAACGGGTAAAATTACCGGTTCAACACCTGTATCTAAGAAGAAAGTATTATCTTATGGTGTTACTGTATTCGCAGTTGTGTGGATGATGTTAGTCTTTCTTATTGGAATCTTGGAGGTGATATAGGCGATGAAGCAATATATTCACTACTTTAAATGGATATTTATCATAACTGCAATTCTTGGACTTGTGTACGGAGGGATAGCACTTACCCGTGGAATGCATAGTTATGGAGAACGTTCTAATACGGAAAGTCTTACGACAGAGAGAGTATTTGATTATGGCGATGTTTTGCTGGATGAGGAAGAAGACAATCTGCGCAAGCTCATTGCGAAAAGAGAAAAGCAAACAGGTTGTGATATTATACTTGTTACTCTGAACGAATCGTTGAAGGAATACGCAACACAAAAGGAAGGGAACGTTCCTTATTCGGAATTTGTGCGGATTTATGCGGAACAGTTTTATGATGATAATAAATTCGGATACAATAAACCTATCGGTGATGGTGTTCTTCTATTGGATAATTGGTATCGTGAGGATGATGGCAGAATCTATACCTGGCTTTGTACTACAGGCAGAGTGAAGGAAGAACATGGAAATGAACTTGTCGATCGTGTTCTCGATGGGGTATATAATTATGTGGAATATAACCCTTACAGGGCCTATGAAGCATACATAAATGAATTTTATCAGGAGATGACAGGACGAGGAGATTTGGCAGGGGCGATACCTTTTTGGGTTCCTCTTTTGATAGCAGGAGTTTCTGCCCTTATTTTCATAGCACTGCATTGGAGTTCGAAAAAAGGCAGCAGGACGACAGTGCCGACCACCTATGTAAATGACGGCAGGCCGAAGATGAGAAGAAAAGAAGATATTCTCGTGAATAAAGTCGTGACAAAAAGACATATTCCCAGAAATGACTCAGGAGGTTCGAGGGGCAGTGGAGGCGGAGGCGGTAGAAGCTATGGCGGTGGTGGAAGCCACGGCGGAGGCGGACGAAGCCGCTAGTTACTATTCAGCCTACGGCGCGGTGTTGATGGCTGAACTGTTACATGTAACAAGGTCGTTCCTATAGAAGAACAAAAGTGTGCTTTGCCCACTCTCGCGATTTAAACCTTTGGCAGCACAGCTTTTGTTCCGCGCGCGTAGCTGCGCATCAATTGGTTCTTTAATAGGAGCACTTTCCTATTAAATAAAAAAACAACCCACATGACGGTATGGGTTGTTTTTGGTTTGCCTAATATAGGCAAATTCTTATCATTTCGTCTATATCGAAAAATTAAGCCATCTTATTAACAGCAGCAGCCAGACGGGAAACTTTTCTAGAAGCGGTATTCTTGTGATATACGCCCTTCGTAGAAGCTTTGTCAATTGCAGAAGTAGCAGCTAATAATGCAGCAGAAGCAGCTTCTTTGTCGTTTGCTTCAATTGCAACAGTTACTTTCTTCATAGCTGTTTTAACGCCGGACTTAATCGCTTTGTTTCTATCAGCTTTTGCGTTGTTCACTAAAATTCTTTTTTTTGCAGATTTGATGTTAGCCAAGACTTACACCTCCTATTTATTCTCAATCAGTCAATTTTGTATGAGATTTCATTAAATCCGGACACGGACGTTTTAATGAAATACACGAATATCATTGTAAAATAAGACTTTGCAGATGTCAATACATAATTCATCTATTTTTGCAAAAAATACAAGTCAGAGAAGTTTTTTGCAGCAAAAGGTAAGGATTGCATAAATTAAACAAAGAAAAGGATTTGGGAGCGGAGAGATGGGTTGTTTTCAGGTAAGGACAGACTTGGCCCTGGAGGCCAGAGAGAGTATCGGAGAAGCGGACGGGGAAATCAGAGGCGTCAGTGTGGAAGAAAGCTATGACGAGAAAAATGAGATAAGAGTCACCAGGGTTGTTATCGAGACAAAAAATGGAGCGAAAGCAATGGGCAAACCAATTGGCATCTATACGACTTTGGAGGCGCCGAGAATGGTAGAACCGGATGAGAATTATCATCAGGAGATTTCGTCTGCTCTGGCAAAGGAATTAAAGAATATTATTCCTGAGTCAGAAGAAGAAAAATCAGTTCTAATAGTAGGTCTGGGCAATAGGGATGTAACGGCGGATGCTCTTGGACCGAATGTGGCGGACAATTTATTTATCACAAGACATGTGGTAAAGGAATATGGCAAAGCGGCGTACAGCAAGGACCGGATGAATATGGTGAGTAGTATCGTGCCGGGAGTAATGGCGAAAACAGGTATGGAGAGTGCAGAGATCATTAAGGGAGTTGTGGAACAGACAAAGCCTGATGTGATCCTTGTTGTGGATGCTCTTGCAGCCCGTTCTACGAAGCGGCTGAATCGGACGATACAGGTGACGAATACCGGCATCCATCCGGGTTCCGGTGTAGGTAACCATAGAAATGCCATTACAGAGGAAAGTCTTGAAGTTCCGGTTGTCGCTATCGGTGTACCGACAGTAGTGGATGCGGCAACGATCGTAAATGATGCGGTGTCGGGAGAAATGGATATTAACCTGGCGGAATTAAACAATATGTATGTAACGAGTAAGGATGTGGATTATCAAATTAAACAGATTAGCCATGTGATTTGTGATGCGATTAATGAAGCTCTGGAATTATAAGCTGTCTTCCGGCATATAATTGCTTAGTTGTTATTTATAATAACTTTGCGATTATCGCAACTTTGCGTATGAAGCCGGGGTGAAGTGATTGCATTTTAAAAACAAAAGCCACAACAAGGGTATTAGAAAAAAGAAAATAATGGTAGTTTGTGGGGCGATTTTAATCGTAATCACCCTTTTTTGCGTTATTTTATCCGGTCTTTCGAAGGAACGGGAAGAGACGGATTATAAAATAGGGGAAAAGATGGCTGGCTGGCTACAAGAGCGGATGGTGGAGACATACATGCCTGTTTTTGCTTTTATGGAAGAAGAGACAGGCATTCAAAACTCTCTTTTTTTGTCGGGCTTTCTGACGCAGCAACTAAAAGACGCAATAGCAGGGAATCTGCCTATCTATGGATATAGCGAGGCGCAGGCAAGGGAATTGGTGAGTATAGAAGATGAGGACACTTATGATCTATTGATTAGGCAAGAGGGAACCGATGAGGAACGTAAGGATCTGGATGACGGAGCTTTGGAGTATGAGGAGGATGCCCTCCATATTGATGGTGATTTACAGCGGGCAATGCTGGAGGAAAATAGACAGAAAAAGGATGAAGAAGAGATAAGCGGTGAGCAAGGGGAAGATGCGGCGATGGAAGAAGCGAAGAACCAGCCGGAAACGCAGGAGAATGAGGGAGAGAAGACAGGGATTAGAGAATTTGTACGGGCAGAGGAAAAAAGTTATGAATATGATTGGGACTCTCTTACCGAATATGATGATATTATATCGGCTTTCTATGCTGTTGATAAGACCACATCGATTACAGATAGTCAATTGAACCTGGAAAGCCTTCTGGGGAAGGATATGAAGATGAAGGCCTCCGCAGATATGCCTCAAATATTGATTTATCATACTCATTCCCAAGAAGCTTTCGCAGATTCGATACCGGGAGATGAATCCACTACAGTAGTGGGGGCAGGAGAGCGGCTGGCACAGGTTCTTCGAGAAGAATATGGCTATAATGTAATCCATCATACAGGGAAATATGATGTGGAATCGAGAGATTATGCTTATGCCAATGCACTTCCTGCTGTTGAGCAAATACTTGCAGAGAATCCAACGATAGAGGTTGTCATTGATCTGCATCGGGATGCGATGCCGGTAGGAAGGAGACTTGTTATCGATTTACAAGGACGCCCCACTGCTCAGTTCATGTTTTTTAATGGATTGAGCCGTAGCAGACAAAAGGGAGATATCTCTCATTTGGAAAATCCATATACGGATGACAACCTCGCCTTTTCCTTCCAGGCCCAGACCGCTTGCAATGAGTATTATCCGGGAATTGCAAGAAGAATCTATCTAAAAGCATTCCGTTATAATATGCATTTGAGGCCGAAGTCGTTGTTGATAGAGTTGGGAGCGCAGAACAATACGGTAGAAGAAATTATGAATGCCTGTGATCCGTTAGCACACGTAATTTCCATTGTGTTGGAAGGGGATTTATGATATACTTATTCGGATTATAAACCGGATGATAAACTAGCGGAGGAAACAAATGTCAGGCATAGATCAGAGTAAAATAAGGAATTTTTGTATTGTGGCTCATATCGACCACGGGAAGTCCACTTTGGCAGACCGTATTATAGAAAGTACGGGACTTTTAACGAGCCGCGAGATGCAGGCACAGATTCTGGATAATATGGACCTTGAGAGAGAACGCGGAATTACCATTAAGGCACAGACGGTCCGTATTATATACAAAGCGAAGGATGGAGAGGAGTATGTGTTTAACTTAATCGATACTCCGGGACATGTAGACTTTAATTATGAGGTCAGCAGGAGTCTTGCCGCTTGTGATGGAGCGATTCTGGTGGTGGATGCTGCACAGGGTATCGAGGCACAGACACTTGCTAACGTATATTTGGCATTGGACCATAACCTGGATGTTTTCCCAGTTATTAATAAGATTGATTTACCGAGTGCAGATCCTCAGCGTGTGAAGGATGAGGTCGAAGATATTATTGGTATTGAGGCACAGGATGCACCTCTTATTTCCGCCAAAAAGGGCCTCGGCATCGAAGATGTGTTAGAGGCGGTAGTGCACAAAATACCTGCCCCTACAGGCAGTGCGGATCATCCTCTGCAGGCGCTTATTTTTGATTCTTTATACGATCCCTATAAAGGAGTTATTATCTTCTGCCGTATCAAAGAGGGCAGAGTGAGCAAAGGAACACAGATTAAGATGATGGCTACCGGGGCAAAAGCAGAGGTAGTAGAGGTGGGGTATTTCGGACCGGGACAGTTTATTCCTTGTGAAGAGTTGTCTGCAGGTATGGTAGGTTATATTACAGCATCGATTAAAAACGTAAGGGATACGGCAGTGGGAGATACGGTGACTGATGTGAAAAACCCCTGCACAGAACCTTTGCCGGGATATAAGAAGGTGAATTCCATGGTATATTGCGGAATGTACCCGGCGGATGGAGCTAAATACCCAGACTTAAGGGATGCCTTGGAGAAGCTGCAGCTCAATGATGCTTCCCTTCATTATGAACCGGAGACTTCAGTAGCTCTCGGGTTCGGTTACCGTTGCGGATTTTTAGGCCTTTTGCACTTAGAGATTATTCAAGAGCGTCTGGAAAGAGAATATAATCTGGATCTCGTAACGACAGCGCCCAGCGTTATTTATAAGGTGCATAAGCATAATGGAGAAGTCATTGAACTTACGAATCCTTCCAATCTTCCTGAACCTACGGAAATCGAATATATGGAAGAGCCTGTGGTAAGTGCGGAGATTATGGTGACGACGGAATATATCGGAGCAATTATGGAGCTTTGCCAGGAGCGAAGAGGGCGCTATCTCGGTATGGACTATATGGAAGAAACACGTGCTCTGTTGAAGTACGAGTTACCTTTAAATGAAATAATCTATGATTTCTTCGATGCGTTGAAATCCCGTTCTAAAGGGTATGCATCCTTCGATTATGATTTAAAGGGTTACGAAGAGTCCAAGCTGGTGAAGCTGGATATTCTCATTAATAAAGAGGAAGTGGACGCACTCTCCTTTATCGTACACGCGGAAAGTGCTTATGAGAGGGGGCGGAAAATGTGCGAGAAACTAAAAGATGAGATTCCCAGACATTTGTTTGAAGTTCCGATACAAGCAGCGGTAGGCGGCAAAGTAATCGCCAGAGAGACGGTAAAGGCAATGCGCAAGGACGTGCTTGCGAAGTGCTATGGTGGTGACATCAGCCGTAAGAAGAAGTTGCTCGAGAAGCAGAAGGAAGGTAAAAAGCGCATGCGCCAGGTTGGTAATGTGGAGATTCCTCAAAAGGCATTTATGAGCGTATTGAAGTTGGATGATAGATAAGGGAGCTGATATGTTAAGCATATATATTCATATTCCCTTTTGTGTAAAAAAGTGCTTCTATTGTGATTTTCTATCCTTTTCATCCGATAGAGAGGAAAAAGAAGCGTATATCCAGGCGTTGCTCGAAGAAATAAAAAGGGAAGCGCCTCGATATAAAAGCCATCTGGTGGATACGGTCTTCTTCGGGGGAGGAACTCCCTCCTTGCTGGACGGTGGGCAGATTGTGGGTATTATGGAGGCGTTGAAGAGATGTTATCACTTTGCCACAACACCGGAAGTTACAATAGAGGTCAATCCGGGAACAGTGGATAAAGAGAAGTTATTAGCATATCAGAAGGCAGGGATCAACCGTTTAAGCATAGGTACTCAATCGCTTCAGGAAGAAGAACTGCAGCTGCTCGGAAGAATTCATGGTGTTTCCGACTTCTACCGAACGTTCTACATGGCAAGAGAGGTGGGATTTGATAATATCAATATAGACCTTATGTCGGCGCTTCCGGGGCAGAAGATAGAGTCGTATCGGGATAGTCTGGATAAAGTCATAGAACTTCAGCCGGAGCATATTTCAGCCTATAGTCTTATTATTGAAGAAGGAACGCCTTTCTTTGATCGGTATGGGATTGATGCGAAGCAGAAGGAAATGCTACCATCAGAAGAAGAAGAGCGACTTATGTATGAAGAGACCGGACGGCTTTTGGATGAGGCTGGTTACTGGCGTTACGAAATCTCGAATTATGCGCGGGCCGGCAGAGAGTGCCGTCACAATATCGCTTATTGGAAGCGTGAGAATTATGTGGGGTTTGGCCTGGGATCGGCTTCTATGGTGGATAATGTTCGTTGGAAGAATACTTCCGATATATCGAAGTACATGGCAATGTTCTCAGGGCAGGCAGCAGATGATGTTTCGGGAGACAGAAGCGATATTAGGGAAGAAATACAGTATTTAAGCATGGAGGAACAGATGGAGGAATTCATGTTTCTTGGACTTCGTCTGACAGGGGGAGTGAGCCGTGCAGTATTTCTGAAACTGTTTCAAAAGAATATAGAGGATGTATATGGAGATGTACTGACGAAACTTCGCAAACAGGGGCTGATAAAGTCATTTGAACAGATTACGCTAACCCCATTTGGCAGGGATGTGAGCAATTATGTTTTGGCACAATTTCTTCTTTAATTGATTGCTATTTCTTATAATAATTTGTATAATATAGATAACTATCCAGCAGGTCTGCGCATTTATCGCGCCGACCGCAAGAATGCGTGGAATAGCAAGGGAAAGTCCCATCACCGAAGGTGATTTTAATGGACTTTCGCATGTAACTGTGAAGGTATTGAACAGTTAGTAATATAGTTAATTTAGATGGAAAGGCACTAGAAGTGCAGCCGGGTCATAGAATATAATAAATTGACTTCGGGGGCGCTTTTTGAAAACTTTCCAAAAACCTTTAACCGCGGAAGAAGAAGCCCGCTATATTCAGAACCTGCAAAAAGGAAGCAGTGACAAGGCGAGAGAAGCAAGGGAAATTTTAATTGAGCGCAATTTACGCCTGGTGGCCCATATTGCTAAGAAGTATCAGAATGTAGACGAGGATATGGAAGATTTAATTTCCATAGGAACCATAGGGCTAATTAAGGCAGTAGCCTCTTTTGATGCTAGCAAAGGGAAACTCAGTACATATGCGTCTCGCTGTATTGATAACGAATTGCTAATGCTCATCCGTTCTAAGAGAAAGACGTCGAAAGAAGTATCTTTGTATGAGCCGATAGGAACGGACAAAGAAGGTAATGAGATAAATCTGCTCGATATTATAGAGACGGAACAGATTGATGTAATAGACAAGATGGAATTGCGTAGTGATTTGAAGAAGCTGACGAATTTGTTGGAATTATTAGAAGGAAGAGAAAAAGAAATTATTTATTTAAGATATGGGCTGGAGAACGGAAGGGAAGTAACGCAACGAGAAATAGGAGAGCGGCTTGGAATATCCAGAAGTTATGTTTCGCGTATTGAGAAAAGGGCTTTGAGTAAGCTAAAGAGGGGTTTTGAGAAGGAATTTTGAAGAACGTTGGATAAGGGGGACAGAATATGCTTTTTGTAAAAACGGATCAATTAAAAACGGGGATGAGATTGGCAAGACCCATTTATAACAAGGATGGTGTTTTGCTATATGAACGCAGTTCTAAGCTTACGGCTCAAGGTATTCAGGGGATTAAAGGATTTGGACTGCTTGGGCTGTTTATATTGGAGCCGGCGGAGCCGGTGCCTCCGATGACACAGGAAGATATTTTGTTTGAACGCTTCCAGACGATGACTGTCTTTTCTTTGCGGGAAGAGCTGAACAAAGTAAAGGAAGGTAAGAGAGGACCGAAGCTTCAGGTTATTGTGAATAATATTTTGAGGCGTTATGGTCATCTGGATAAAAAGATTAACTTTATACAGAATCTGCGAAGTAAAGAGGATCATGTCTATAAGCACGCATTGAATACAGCGATTCTCAGTGCAATGATGACGCATGTATTGAATGTGAAGCTAGAGGATAAGACGGATACGATTATTGCAGCTCTTGTGCATAATGTGGGTTTGTTGTCTCTGCCAAAGCATCTTGCAGACAAAGAATTGCCTACGGAGGCCGAACAAGAGGCGATGGTTTCTTATGAAGTGGCCGGTTTTGAATTGATAGGCAGAGTATTTGCTATGGAGCCTAATATCAAACGTATCTGTGTGCAGTCCCAGCGCATACTAGAGGGGCTTAGGAGAGGCAAAGAAGATGATAAAATTAAGACAGTGGTCATAGGCGCCCGTGTATTGATGGTAGCTCAGACTTACGATATGATGACTGCAATGCACTTGAATGGAGCTCCGGTATCGGAAGTGTCGGCAATCAAGTATTTACTTGCTCATCCGGATGTGTTCGACCCTGAAGTGGTGGATGCGCTCATTCAATCCATTCATATTCTCGCACCGGGTACCAGTGTGGAGTTGAATACGGGGGAAAAAGCTATTGTTATCAGAAGTAATGATGAAAATATTCTCCGTCCGATGGTATTAGGGTTTAAACATAACAATATTATGGATTTATTGGATAGGGCGTATAGCGATTTGGAAGTCGTGGATATTATGAAAACCATGGATAATCGTTGTATTATCGATGTGCAGACCTTGAGAGAACACGGTTTTTATGTGGATGGCCAGGATGAAGGCGAAATTCGCACAGGAATCCAAGAAGAAAACGGTGATGTCATAGAAGTGGAAGAGTACATCCCGGGACAGTTTTTCTAAAAGATTATAAGTTTCCTACGGCCGGCATTCTTTGCCGGACGTATGGAGTGACTTATCTATTTATATTCTTTGTTTTTCATGGGGAAGTCTCCCCGGTATTTCATTTCAAGTTTAAAGTTAATATTATAAGGAGGAAAATATGTTCAGTACTATTACTTCAGCCACCATCAGTGGAATGAATGTTATTCTTGTGCAAGTGGAAGTAGACGTATCACAAGGACTTCCCTGTTTGATGATGGTCGGTTATTTGAGCAGTGCGGTGAAAGAGGCCGGGGAGCGTGTTCGGGTGGCGCTTAAGAATTCCGGAATCTCTATACCTCCTGTTCGTATTACAGTGAATCTTTCCCCGGCAGATGTAAGGAAGGAGGGGACTTCTTTTGATCTTCCTATCGCTGTCGGAATGTTGCAATCCCTCGGTCACGTGAAGGAGGATGCTTTGTCGGACACTATGATTGCCGGAGAACTCAGTCTTGACGGAAAGGTAAATGCTATAAAAGGCATCCTGCCTTTAGTAAGAAAAGCGAAGGAAATGGGAATAAGAAGATGCCTTGTTCCGGAAGAGAATAAAGCGGAAGGGGATGTGATAGAGGGCATTGATGTAATCGGGGTTATCTCTTTGCAGGAAGCCCTTATTTATTTAAGGGGAGAGAAAATAGATCGAATATCGGAAAAGAAAAAGGTGCGGCACAAGAAAGGGAAATTACTTCCTGATTTCTCTGAAATAAGCGGGCAGACAGCAGCGAAAAGAGCAGTGGAAATCGCGGCAGCCGGGTTCCACAACTTGCTTTTAGTTGGACCGCCGGGATCGGGTAAAACGATGATAGCAAAGCGGATACCGGGTATCTTGCCACCGCTTACGAGAGAGGAATGTCTGGAGGTTTCTACGCTTTACAGCATATCAGGATTGTTAAATAGCGAGGAAACATTAATTACAAAACGACCTTTTATGAGTCCGCATCATACTGTGACAGCCAAATCTCTTATAGGAGGGGGACTTATTCCGAAGCCCGGGGTCATAAGTCTGGCACATAAAGGTGTACTCTTTTTGGATGAAATGACGGAGATGAGCAACAGCGTTTTGGACATGTTGAGGCAGCCCCTGGAGGATAAAAGAGTCAATATTGCGCGAGTTGGAGGAAACTATACTTATCCGGCCGATTTTATGTTGGTAGGGGCAGTTAACCCATGCCCTTGCGGATACTATCCCGATATGAGCAGATGTCGATGTAATCATGCGGCGATTGTAAAGTATCAAAACAGTATATCCGGGCCGATTATGGATCGTATTGATTTATGTGCCGAAGTACCTCAAATTTCTATGAAAGAATTGGTGAATAAAGTGGAAGGTGAATCCAGTGCCTCCATTCGGAGCCGGGTGATTGCAGCGAGGAATAGGCAAAAGGAGCGGTATAAAGGGAGGGGATATGATTTCAATGCGGGACTCACAGCTAAGGATATCGGGAGATTCTGCCCCATGGAGGAACGAGAAAGAAAATTGATAGAACAGGCATTTGAACGATTTAAACTCAGTGCGAGAGGCTACTATCGTATCTTGCGTGTGGCGCGTACCATTGCTGATTTGGATGGAAGTGAAAAGATAGAAGAAATACATTTGTCGGAAGCACTTGGCTACCGCGTGGAGGGGAATCAATATTGGGAATGAAGGAAAATACGAATTGTGATAAGGAAGCAGCCTATGGCTATTGGCTTGCTAATGTAAAGGGACTTGGCAATCGGATGAGATGTATGTTGACAGATTATGCAGGGACAGCGAGAGCGGTCTATGAAATGTCGGAACAGGAATTGAAGGAATTGATTCCAATGGCAAGAGTAGAGAAAGTTATTGCTTCCAAAAGAGACTGGGAGTTAGAAAAAAAGTATCGAACTCTTTCGATAAAGGGAATGGATTTTGTAGGGTGGAAACAGTCCGCTTATCCTCAGAAGTTGACAAAAATAGCAGATCCCCCCTTTGCTCTTTATTATTATGGAGGCCTGCCGGAAGAGTCGCTGCCTTCAGTAGCATTAATAGGAGCACGGCAGTGTTCCGAGTATGGACGATATATGGCGAAAGTATGTGGGAGTGAACTGGCGAAAGCGGGTGTTTCGGTGGTGAGCGGTATGGCAAGGGGAATTGATGGAATCGGCCAGTATGCAGCTCTTTTAGAAGGGGGAAAGAGTTATGCCGTATTAGGATGTGGTATCGATATATGCTATCCATCGGAGAATAGATACGTTTATGAACAGATGAAGAAAAAAGGAGGAATTATCTCCGAATATAACCCTGGTACACAGCCACAGCCACAGCTTTTTCCGCCGAGAAACAGAATTATCAGCGGATTGGCGGATGTGATCATTATTGTGGAGGCAAAAGAGAAAAGCGGAACTTTAATTACTGCGGATATGGCGCTGGAGCAGGGGAAAGAAGTGTATGTGATTCCGGGGAGAGTGACAGATCCTTTAAGTGAAGGTTGTAATCGCCTGATCAAACAAGGAGCTGGTATATTTTCTACGGTATCAGAGCTATTGGAAGAAACGGGATTATGCCAGAAAAAGAGCGGAGGAGGCGGTATACGATTAGAAAAGGGAGAAGAAAGCACAGAAGGAAGGAGAAGCGAAGAGGAGCTGGATGAAACGAAAAGAGGCTTATTGCGACACCTCGATTTCTATCCTAAGAATATAGAACAGTTACATATGGAGTCGGGAATTGATTATCGGGAATTAGTATGTGAATTAATGCATTTATGTGTAGCGGGTAAAGCGAGACAAGTGTCAGCGGGACAATATCAGAAAGAGGGATTGTAGTAATTTGTTTCCGATAAATGAATAAAAATTCTAAATTTTTCATAATATTACTTGCAAGCGATGAGAATTTATTGTATAGTGGTGCAAGTTGTAAGCCGGGCGGCTTGCTATATTAGATAGATGCACTATATATAGAAGAAACAGGTCGTTACGATGAACAAACAGACAGGGGAAGTAATATGGCGAAATATTTAGTAATTGTAGAATCACCAGCAAAAGTGAAGACGATTAAAAAGTTTTTAGGACCGAATTATGAGGTTGCGGCGAGCAATGGGCATGTGCGTGATATGCCTAAAAGTCAACTTGGAATTGACATAGAGAATAATTATGAACCGAAATATATTACAATTAGGGGAAAAGGAGATATTCTTGCAAACCTTCGCAAAGAAGTTAAAAAGGCTGAAAAAATCTACTTGGCAACTGACCCTGACCGCGAGGGAGAAGCTATTTCGTGGCATCTTACAAAGGCATTAAAGCTAGAGGATAAAAAGGTTTACCGTATTACTTTCAATGAAATTACAAAAAATGCGGTAAAGGAATCATTAAAAAATGCACGTAAAGTGGACATGGACCTAGTGGATGCTCAACAGGCGCGAAGAGTTCTGGATCGTATGGTGGGATATCGTATTTCTCCGGTGTTATGGGCAAAAGTGAAAAGAGGATTAAGTGCGGGACGTGTACAGTCAGTAGCTTTGCGTATTATTTGTGATAGAGAGGATGAAATCAACGCGTTTATTCCTGAGGAATATTGGACTCTGGATGCCTTGCTTCACGTTCAGGGAGAGAAGAAGCCTTTAGCGGCTAAATATTATGGTACTCCGGACGGGAAAGTGAATATCTCTTCAGAGGAACAGCTAAAAGGTATTATGGCTGAATTGGAAGGTGCTGAATATGAAGTAGCAGAAGTGAAAAAAGGAGAAAGAACTAAAAAGGCTCCTTTGCCTTTTACCACATCGACGCTACAACAGGAGGCTAGTAAAGTTCTCAATTTTTCTACACAGAAGACGATGCGCCTTGCACAGCAGCTTTATGAGGGGATTGATATTAAGGGCAATGGTACGGTCGGTATTATCACTTATCTCCGTACGGATTCCACGAGAGTATCGGAGGAAGCTGAGAATCATGCCAAAGAATATATCGATAGAACATATGGAAACGAATATGCGGCGGAAACAGCTCGCGAAAAGAAGGCGACCCAGAAGATTCAGGATGCTCATGAAGCAATCCGCCCTACAGATATTGCGAGAACGCCTTTTGAACTTAAGGAATCTCTGTCAAGAGATCAATTCCGTTTGTATCAGCTTATATGGAAGCGATTTACTGCGAGTAGGATGAATCCGGCAAAATATGAAACTACTTCGGTGAAGATAGACGGAAATGGACATCGATTCACTGTGGCGGCATCGAAGATTCTTTTCGATGGTTTCATGAGCGTTTATACCGATGATGAAGAAAAAGTGGATAACAATACTTTGGTAAGAGGTATCGACAAAGAGACGAAGCTTAACTTCGAAGCGTTCGATTATAAACAGCATTTTACGCAACCTGCTCCTCATTATACGGAAGCCTCTCTTGTACGTGCATTAGAGGAACTTGGGATTGGACGCCCCAGTACTTATGCTCCGACCATCACTACCATTCTTGCAAGAAGATATGTAGTAAAAGAAAATAAAAACCTTTATGTGACGGAGCTTGGAGAAGTAGTGAACAATATGATGAAAGAAGCCTTTCCGAGTATTGTTGATGTGAACTTTACGGCTAATATGGAGGTGCTGTTGGATGGTGTGGAGGAAGGCACGATTAATTGGAAGATTGTCATTTCCAATTTCTATCCTGATTTAGAGGAAGCGGTGAAGAAGGCGGAAAAGGAATTGGAACATGTGAAGATCGCTGACGAAGTATCGGATGAAGTGTGCGAACTTTGCGGGAAACAGATGGTGATTAAGTATGGGCCTCATGGACGTTTTTTAGCCTGTCCCGGTTTCCCGGAGTGCCGAAATACGAAGCCCTATCTGGAGAAAACCGGAATTGACTGTCCGAAGTGCGGCAAGGATATTGTGCTTAAGAAGACAAAAAAAGGGAGAAAGTATTATGGTTGCGTAGATAATCCTGAATGTGACTTTATGGTGTGGCAAAAACCTTCCAAAGAGGCATGTCCGGAATGTGGTTCTCTTATGTTGGAAAAAGGAAATAAACTTGTATGTACGAAGGAAGAGTGCGGTTTTGTAAAGAATAAAGCAAATAATTCGGAAAATTTATAGTAAGTATATGGAAAAAATATGAGAATTAGCAATAAAATTGTCTAATTTTTAAATAATTCCCTCGGGAAACGTTGATAATGAGAAAATAGTGTGATACAATTGACCTGTTAATCAACAATTCCGAGGGTTTTTATATTTGCAGCAACCGGAAAACAGCGGCATATGCCGAATACAAAAGGAAAAGTGAGGTAGGGGAATGAGCAGCGTTCAGTTATTGGACAAAACGAGAAAAATAGGGAAGCTGTTACACAATAATAATTCCAGCAAAGTAGTTTTTAATGATATATGCAATGTTTTGTGTGAAATATTGTTTTCTAATGTTCTTGTCATCAGTAAGAAAGGAAAGGTGTTGGGGGTTGCGACATCTCCGGGTGTGGACTCCATTAATGAACTAATCGTTGACAACGTCGGGGGATTTATTGATGCTATGCTAAATGAGAGAATGCTTGCCGTTTTGTCTACGAAAGAAAATGTGAACTTAGAGACTCTTGGTTTTGAAAGCGAGAATGTGAAGAAGATTCAGGCGATTATCACCCCTATCGATATTGCAGGGGAGCGACTTGGAACTTTGTTTATTTATAAATGTAACGAACAGTATGATATCGATGATATTATTTTGTGCGAATACGGGACAACGGTAGTGGGACTCGAGATGCTTCGGGCGGTGAATGAAGAAAGTGCGGAAGAAGGCAGGAAGATTGCGGTGGTGCGCTCTGCAGTAGGGACACTTTCTTTCTCCGAGTTAGAGGCAGTCACCCATATTTTTGATGAATTGGGAGGTATGGAAGGAATACTGGTTGCGAGTAAGATTGCAGACCGAGTGGGAATTACCCGTTCTGTGATTGTTAATGCTCTTAGAAAGTTCGAAAGTGCGGGAGTTATCGAATCTCGTTCTTCAGGAATGAAGGGGACATACATCAAAGTGTTAAATGATGTAGTGTTTGACGAAATAGAGAAAATAAAAAAAGAAAACAGAAAACAATGAAAAAATATATAAAATGAAAGAAAATGGAAAGGATTTATAGAATTATTCATAAATCCTTTTCGACTTTTTTTGCAAAAAAACTTGTGTTTTTTTGTAAATAATCTATAATAGAAGAAGTAGAATAGGATGGCTATATTTAGGGGTTTTTTTGGAAAAAGTAGTTTCTGCTATCCAAGATATAGTCGGAATGAAAAAACAAAGGAGAACCGGTATGATTAACAGCAATGCATTTGATTATATTAATGTTCTGGATAAAGCGGCGGATGCGACATGGATTCGTAATGAAGTGCTGGCGAATAATATAGCGAATGCTACCACTCCGGGCTATAAGAGGCAGGATGTGGAATTCGAGACGGAATTGAAGCGAGCCTTGAAGAATTCTAAATATGGGTCTATGGATGACAAGGTGGGAGATTTGAAGATCAATAGGTTAAATCCGCGTACATACAGAGATTCAGCTAATTTTTCCTATCGTTTGGACGGGAATAATGTAGATATCGAGACTGAAAACGTAACGCTTGCGGCTAACCAGTTACGTTATAATGGCTTGGTTGACAGCATGACTCATGAATTCAAGAATATTCAGATGGTTTCAAAATAAAAAGCAGGGGAGTATGACAGATGAGCAATATTTTTTCGTCTTTTAACATTAATTCATCAGGAATGACCGCGCAGAGATATCGCATGGATATCATTTCGCAGAATCTTGCGAATGCCAATACTACGCGTACGGAGGATGGGACTCCTTACCGTAGGCAGGTGGTTACTTTTGCTGAGAAGAATTCTCAGACACCTTTTAGCCGCGTGTTGAATACGGCGACGGATAGATACTCGGGAACGGGTGTTAAGGTGGATGGCGTTTATGAGGATACCTGGACGGAGATGGTGAAGACTTATGATCCTTCGCATCCGGACGCAGATGAGGATGGATATGTACTATATCCTAATGTGAGTATTATTACAGAGATGACGAATATGATTGATGCCAGCCGGGCATATGAAGCGAATGCTACCGCTTTTACGGCTAGCAAGTCCATGGCCTTGAAGGGGTTGGAAATGGGCAAGTGATAAAGTAAATAGCATAGGGTCTGAGTTTGATGTTTAATAATGGAGGGAAACAATGGATATCACATCCTTATACAATGTGACGTCGGGTGCCGTGAAAGAGGCGGTAGGAACTAGCGCAATTGGAAGAAAAGCGATAGAGGCGGCGGACACTTCTTTTGATAGTATACTTACGAAAGCGATGGAAAATATTAACACCACAAACAGTTATTTGTCGGATGCGGAAAATGAAGAGATTAGGTGGGCGCTGGGAGAAACCCAGAATACACATGATCTTACGGTAGCTCTTGGTAAGGCATCTGCCGCGTTGCAATATACGGTAGCGGTTAGGGATCGATTATTGGATGCTTACAAAGAGATTATGCAAATACAAATCTAAAAAGTCTGATAGAATTTTACGTCGGATAAGGAGACTTTTAACATGACAGATAAAATGAAAGAGCTTTTAAACAGGGTTCTTGAGTGGTGGAATAAATTTACCGCGAAACAAAAAACGATTATCATTTCAGCAGCGGCTGTGGTGATTCTGATGATAGTAATTATAGTAACTGTTCTTACAAGACCACAATATGTATTGTTACTAAATTGCGAAACAACAAAGCAGGCGGCAGAAGTAACAGAACTTTTGGAAGGGAATGGTATTAACCATCAGGTATCCAGCGATGGATATCAGATTAAGGTTCTAAAATCTCAGCAGTCGGATGCAAATCTTTTGCTAGGGGCTAATGATATCCAATCCGTGGCTTATAGCATTGATAATGTAACAAATGGCGGTTTCAGCACGACTGAATCTGATAAACAGAAGAAATACCAGCTTTATATGGAGACCAGGCTGGAAAAAGAATTCATAGAGAAGTTCGCGGCGATTAAGAGCGCGAGTGTGGAATTGTCTATACCGGAAAATGACGGAACCCTCATATCTACAGAGGAAGAGGCATTTGCCAGTATATTATTAGAAATTGACGGAGAATTTACAACAGATAATGCCGCATATCTTGCAAGGGCGGTGGCAACAGCAATTGGGAATACGACCACAAATAATATAGTAATTCTTGATACAACGGGAAATATGTTATTCTCAGGGGATGATAATTATACGATATCCGGAGTGGCTAATTCCCAACTTACCGTGAAAACACAGGCGGAAAGCCTTGTGAAAAATGAAGTGAAGAGAGTATTGCTTGGGACTAACGAGTTTGACAATATCGAAGTTGCAAGCAATTTGGCGTTGGATTTTTCGACAACGGACACAACAGAGCATACCTATTCTGCGCCTGAAGGACGGACGGAAGGTATGTTGAGCCATGAAGATATCTACAACTCGGATTCTACTAATTCTAACAGCGGAATACCGGGAACGGACTCTAACGATCAGTCGACCTATGTACTTCAGGATAATGCGGAAAGCAGTTCTACTGTTTCCGAGGAATCGAGAGATTACCTCCCTAACGAGATGATTACGAATAAGAGCATTCCGGCAGGGTTGATTAAGTACAATGAATCCTCCATCTCCGTTACAGGTATTGTTTACAATGTTGTGCGTGAGGAGGATGCAAAACGTCAAGGTCTGCTCGATGGAATAACATGGGCTGAGTATAAGACGGCCAATGTGGGAAGAACAAAAATAGATGTAGAAACAGAATTGTATGATGTAGTGGCAAATGCGACTGGTATTAGTGCGGATGACATTACGATTGTAGCATATAGAGAAAATGTGTTTTTTGATAGCGAAGGTCTTAACGTAACTCCTACTGATGTGATGCAGATTCTTTTGGTAGTTGTAATTCTATTACTTCTTGCTTTTGTAATATTCAGAAGTATGCGCGGAGACAAGGAACAAGAGGCGGAAACAGAATTGTCTGTAGAAGCGCTGCTTCAGTCTGCTCCTGTCGTAGAACTTGAGAATATTGGACTTGAAACGGAATCCGAGACGAGGAAGATGATCGATAAGTTCGTAACGGAGAATCCGGAAGCGGCAGCCAGCTTATTAAGAAATTGGCTGAATGAAGACTGGGGGTAAAAGAAATGGCCAGAGGGGCAGAAGAGAAGATTACGGGACTTCAAAAAGCAGCCATTTTATTAATTGCTTTGGGACCGGAGCGGTCAGCGATGATATTTAAACATTTGAAGGAAGATGAAATAGAAGAACTGACCTTGGAAATTGCGAATACAAGAAGTATTACACCGCAAGTAAAAGAAGAAATATTGGAAGAGTTTTACCAGGTTTGTCTTGCACAGCAGTATATCGCGGAGGGCGGAATCGGTTATGCGAAGGAACTTTTGGAGAAGGCGCTCGGTCAGGAAAAAGCGATGGATGTTATCGGCAAACTGACAGCATCGTTGCAGGTAAAACCTTTCGAGTTTATTCGAAAGACGGATGCATCGCAGTTGCTTAACTTTATTCAGGATGAGCATCCGCAGACAATTGCACTTATTATGTCATATTTGTCATCTGCGCAGTCGGCACTTATTATAGCGGCCCTTCCTCCTGACAGGCAGGCAGATGTGGCGAGGCGTATTGCTGTTATGGATAGGACAAGCCCGGATGTGATTAAAGAGGTGGAGAAGGTGTTAGAATCGAAGTTGGCATCTTTGGTAAATCAGGATTACACAATTATCGGCGGTGTAGATGCAGTGGTAGATATTTTGAACACAGTAGACCGCGGTACGGAAAAACATATCATGGAGACTTTGGAAATCGAAGAGCCGGAACTTGCAGACGAGATCAGAAAGAAAATGTTTGTTTTCGAAGATATCTTGCTGCTTGATGACAGAGCGATTCAGCGAGTGCTTCGCGATGTAGATAATAACGATTTGGCGATTGCCTTAAAGGGATCTAACGAACAGGTTCAGAATACCATTTTCAATAATATGTCCAAACGTCTTGCTGTTATGATTAAGGAAGATATGGAATTCATGGGACCTGTGCGTATGAAGGACGTAGAAGAAGCACAGCAAAAGATTGTTAATATTATAAGGAAGCTGGAAGATTCCGCAGAGATTGTTATCTCCAGGGGTGGAGGTGACGAGATTATTGTCTAGTAATATTTATAAATCCAATCAGATTATCGTACAAAATGATGATGCTTTAATGATAGATAATAATGAAAAAATCGCAAAAAAAATAGCACATATAGAAAGCCTTATGCTGAGTGAAGCGAAGAACGAAAGCGAAAATGATATGCCGGGCGGCTTTACTCTGGGAGTGGATGCTGAACAGGTCGATGCGCTGCTTGCGGATGAAGAGGATATGTTGAAAGAGCCTGCGGCAGAAGGAGAAGGGAATCAAGAGTCCTTTCAAGTTACATCGGCCCAGGTTCAAGAGATGTTGGAACAGGCTCGCAGCGATGCTGAGGAGATTAAGTCTGAGGTAATGGCCGGGGCTCAACAGGAACTGGAACAGCTTCGCCAAAGTGCGTGGGATGAGGGTCATGCGCAGGGATATAATGCCGGATATAATGAAGGTAAGGCGAAAGTTGAAATGCAAAGAAAGAATCTGGAAGAAGAAAGACTGCGTTTGGAGCAGGAATACAGAGATTTGGTAAAAGAGCTGGAGCCTAAATTTATCGAAAGTTTAACGGATATTTATGAGCAGATATTTAAAGTGGATTTATCGAAAGAACAAGACATAATTCTGCATCTGATATCCAATTCCATGCACAAGATAGAAGGAAGCAATAATTATCTCATTCATGTATCGAGGGAAGATTATCCTTATGTGAACATGAAAAAGGAAGAGCTGCTGACCGCAGGGATATCCCCCAACGCTTCTGTGGAAGTTGTGGAAGATATAACTCTTGGAGTAAATGAATGCATGATAGAGACGGATGGCGGAGTGTTTGATTGCGGATTGGGAACGCAACTGGAAGAACTTTCACAGAAGCTGAGGCTGTTATCGTATACGAGAGGGTAGTATAAGTACATAAGAGGTGAACCTATATTGAGAGCAACGATTGATTTTGTTAAATATGAGAAGTTGATAGAAGGCACCTATTTCAAGATGAAGGGAAAAGTGGTGAATATCGTAGGTCTGACCATTGAGTCTCTCGGCCCGGATGCAAGACTTGGTGATATTTGTCTTATTTATCCGGATGCAGGAGAGAATGTGAAGCCTGCAATGGCAGAAGTGGTCGGGTTTAAAGATAAGAAAACGCTTTTGATGCCATATGAGTCGGTGGAGGGCATCGGTTTTGGCAGTATAGTTGAGAATACGGGAGC
This sequence comes from Kineothrix sp. MB12-C1, assembly GCF_030863805.1. Lineage (NCBI taxonomy): Bacteria > Bacillati > Bacillota > Clostridia > Lachnospirales > Lachnospiraceae > Kineothrix > Kineothrix sp. MB12-C1. The sequence goes on along the minus strand of NZ_CP132957.1, from coordinate 329,713 downwards.
GCCGCTTACGATACAGGTGAGTGAGGACCTTCTCGGACAGACTTTGGATGGCCTTGGAAGACCTGTGGGAGATGAGATAATGATAAACGGATATACCTATTCCGTGGAAGCTCCTCCTCCGGATCCTTTGAGCAGAAATATTATCGATGATGTTCTTCCGCTTGGCGTAAAGGCAGTGGACGGATTGTTGACAATAGGAAAAGGCCAGAGGGTTGGAATATTTGCCGGTTCAGGAGTGGGGAAATCCACTCTGCTTGGTATGTTTGCAAGAAATACAAAAGCGGATATTAATGTTATTGCACTTATTGGAGAGCGAGGCCGCGAGGTCCGGGAATTTATAGAAAGAGACTTAGGGCCAGAAGGAATGAAGCGTTCTATTGTAGTGGTGGCCACATCGGATAAACCGGCATTAGAGCGTAATAAGGCGGCTAAGACAGCGACAGCGATTGCTGAATATTTCAGGGATCAGGGGAAAGATGTGCTGTTGATGATGGACTCTCTTACCCGTTTCTCCATGGCACAAAGAGAGATAGGCCTTGCCAGCGGGGAACCTCCGGTGTCAAGAGGATATCCGCCCAGCGTATATTCCGAGATGCCTAAGCTGCTTGAACGCGCAGGCCGCTCCAGGGAAGGTTCGATAACAGGATTATACACGGTTCTTGTAGATGGTGATGATTTCAATGAACCGATTACAGATACGGCAAGAAGCATTTTGGATGGGCATATTATGTTGAGCAGAAAACTGGCTCACAGAAATCACTATCCGGCCATTGATGTTTTGCAAAGCATTTCCCGTTGTATGAGTCAGATTACAGAGCGTGAGCACAAGCAAACGGCGGGTAAATTGAAAAATGTATTGGCGACCTACAATGAAGCGGAAGATTTGATCAACATAGGCGCTTATAAGAGCGGCAGCAATCCTAATATTGATTATGCAATAGAGAAAATAGAAGCCGTAAACGCCTTTCTGCTTCAGGCTGTGGAGGATAGAGTTAGTTTTGAAGAAACAGTACAGAACATGGAAGCCATATTTGCTACCGAATAGTTAGCCTTATTTGAGGATTAGAGGGTCTTATGTCAAGATTCATATATAGGATGCAGAGTATTCTAAATTTGAAATATAAGTTGGAAGAACAGGCTAAGATGGAGTTTGCGGCGGCCAGAATTCGCCTGGATGAAGAAGAAGAGAAATTGGATGTTCTCTTTTTGAGGAAGAAATCCTATGAAGAAGAAGGATTGAGGCTTAGAGAACATACATTGAATGTTCAGGATATTCTGGACAATAAGAATGCTATTTTGCAGTTTGATGAATACATTACCATTCAGCAGATAGAAGTGCGCCGGGCAGAGATGTTCTTGGAGGAGAAAAGGCAAGAATTGCAGGAAGTTATGCGGGAACGCAAGGTACAAGAGAAACTGCGGGAAAAGGCATTTGAGGTCTTTTTACAAGAAGAAAACGCGGCAGAGGGAAAAGAAGTTGATGAATTAACCAGCTATACATATGGCCGGAGAAGAAGGTGAAGGAATGCCAGGTACAGAGGTTATAACGGATATAGAACAAAAAACAGAAAAGAAGAAGTTACAGGAAGAGAAGAAGAAGCTGAAGGCGGAACAAAAGGAACAGAAAAAGGAAGCGAAACGGCGCGCCAAAGAGATTTATATGCAGGAAGCTCAGTTAGGTGACGATGATGGGGCGAGCGGCGTATCTGTGTTCTTAGTAACATCGTTAATTGTTGTCGTATGGATTGCAATTCTCTGTCTGCTTGTAAAGTTAGATGTGGGAGGATTCGGCTCCGGCGTTCTATCCCCTGTTCTGCGGGATGTGCCGATTGTGAATAAGATTCTTCCGTCTACAGGAACGAAAGAAGTTCTGACAGATGAAGAGGCGGTGGATTATGGTGGTTATAAGAGTATGGCGGAAGCTGTGAATTATATTAAGGAATTGGAACTTGAATTACAACGGGCACAGTCGGCAGGAGTGAGCAATTCAGAAGAAGTTGCCAATCTTAAAGCGGAAGTAGAACGACTGAAGACCTTTGAAAGCAATCAGGTAGAATTTCAGAGAATAAAGACGGAATTCTATGAGGAAGTCGTATATGCGGAGAATGGTCCGGGCGCAGAAGCATATAAAAAATACTATGAAGGCATCGACCCGACAACAGCAGAATATTTGTACAAGCAAGTAGTACAGCAGGTAGAAGAGAGCAATGAAGTGAAAGAATATGCGAAAGCATATTCTGAGATGAAACCTAAGGAGGCCGCGGCTATTTTTGAATCGATGACCGATAATCTCGGTCTGGCTTCGAGGATATTGTCTGTAATGAGTGCGGATGAAAGAGGTAAAATCTTAGGTGCGATGAATCCTACGATAGCAGCGCGTATTACGAAGATTATGGATCCGGAGTCTTAAGAAGGATATGTAACATGCACAATAGTGCATTTTATATATAAATTGCTATGAAAATAAGAGAGAAAGGAGGAAATAACGATGAGTACACTAGTAAAAGGTATTAATCCATTAGTGAATTATGTGCCGGTAAAACAAGCCTCCGGTGCGTCGGAGAATCTATCAGGAAGCTTCACGGATATATTTGGCAGGGCATCAGGGCAACCGGACGTTCAAGGCATGATGTTTGCAAATGAAAAAACAGCAAAAGGGTCTCAGGTCAAAGTAGACCATGTGGATAAAAAGGGACTTGACAGTAACAAAAACCCGGCCAAGACAGAAAAAAAAGATGTGATAACGGATAAGAACATAAAGTCCGTAGAGGACGCGGCGCAAAAGGCTGGTACTTCTTTGGCACGTGATGTAGCGCAGGAGCTTGGTGTTTCGATGGAAGAAGTGGAAAAGGCTATGGAAGTCCTCGGACTGACAATGGCAGATCTGCTGAATCCAGACAATATGATGCAACTCGTACTTACTTTGGAAAATGCTGATATGCTGACGGTGATGACCGATGAAGGACTCTATGCTTCCCTCACTAATCTGCTGGGAAAGGCGGAGGAAGCGCTTGTGGCGTTGCAGGAAGAAAATGGGCTGACACCGGAAGAGCTTGCGGCAATTCTTGAACAAATATCCGCGAAAGTAAAGTTGAAAGAAGAAGCCGGTTCGAAAGTAACAGGTGAACAGGTTCCTCAGGAAGTGCCGGACGAAGAGCAGGCTCATACAGTAACGCTAGAACGGGACGGTGAGGTTGTGGAAATTGGCATAAAAGCCAATGGAAGCAGTAAGGAAGAGAGCCCGGAGTTAATTACGAAAAAGGCAGAAGTACCAGAAGCAGAAAAAGACAATGCGGAGAGTAGGAAGGAACATTCTTCAAAGAATGATTCTTCATCTCAAGGAAGTAATACATATGGTAACGTATTGCTCGAGCAGTTGACAAATCGGGGAAGTGTCCCTCAGGCTAATGTAGCTTTTGAAAGTACAATGACAGGGAATACACAGGATATTATGAATCAGATTATGGATTATATGAAGATTCAGATAAAGACTGATTTGACACAGATGCAGATACAACTCCATCCCGCAAGCCTTGGGACCGTTAACATCAACATTACGGCGAAAGATGGCGTGATTACCGCACAGTTTTTAACCCAGAATGAAGCAGTAAAGGCAGCGATTGAAAGCCAACTCGTTCAGTTGAAAAATAGCTTTGAAGAGCAGGGTGTTAAAGTACAGGCAGTAGAAGTTGCCGTAGAAAGTCACGGGTTTGAAAGAAGTCTAAACGGTGAAGGAAACGGAAAGGAACAGTCGAAAGGCGGAGCGAAAAAGAACGCCAGGAAGATTAATCTGAACGAATTGAGCCCGGAAGAAGAAACACTGCTTGACGAAGAAGCGCAGATTGCGGTGGCGATGATGGCGGCCGACGGAAGTACCGTAGATTATACGGCATAAGAAAATGAGACAGGAAAAGTATGAATAAGTGTAACTGTGAGGGTACTGAACAGTTAAAAGATTTCATACGGAAAGGAGATATATGTCAGTAATTGCACAGATTAAGGATGGTAAGGTAGTAGAAAGTACATCGGCCTCTTCTATGGCAAAGAGCACGGTAAAGGATAAATCTACATTAGACAAAGATGCATTCTTAGGATTATTGGTGGCACAGATGAAATATCAGGATCCGCTGCAGCCTACTTCCAATACGGAGTTCGTAGCGCAGTATGCACAGTTTTCTTCTTTGGAGCAGATGCAGAATATGAGCTCTACATTAGAGTTATCCAGAGCCTCTACTTTAGTAGGGCAGGTGGTGAGCGTTAATACGACAAACAGCAACGGACAGACCACTCAGATTCAAGGAAAGGTCGATTATATCGTATATGAAAATAGCAAAGCCTATGTATCGATTGGAGGTGCCCTCTATTCATTAAATGATGTATACGGAGTGGCTGACCAAGGTTATTTGGATGCGTATGATCTTGCAGTGGAGTTCGCAATTGCGATGAACAAGCTTCCGTCAAAGGAGAATCTCAGTTTAGACCATAGGGAAACGGTTGAGAAACTGGATGAGACCTACAAAAAGATGTCCGATTACGAAAAATCTTTTGTTGCTTCTGATTATGTAACGAAGCTGAAAGAATACACAGAGCGTATGGAAGAGTTAGTAAAGGATTGGGAAGAGAATAACGCTGAAAAAGATGTAGATAAAGATGGGGACGATGAATAGATTTAAGAGTTTCATAAGGATAGAAACTTAGTATAAGGGATAGGAAAACTCAAGGAGGAGAAGATTATGAAGATTCAGGATAATCAGTTCCTTTCCATAGAACAGCTTCAAGCGAAATATTTTACCCAGGCACAGCGAAGCCGCAAGGTCTCGGAAGAGAGTAAGGCATCCTTTTATGATGTATTAACGAGTACGAGCAAAGCTGCGGAAATCGCGTCGGGAGTGAAGTTCTCCAAACATGCGGCCAATCGTCTGGCAGAGCGTAATATAGAACTTACGCAGAACCAGAAGGAAAGATTGCAGGAAGGAACCGTAAAAGCAGGACTGAAAGGAATTAATGAATCACTGGTACTTGTCGACCAGTTGGCATTTATCGTGAATGTTCCCAACAACACGGTAGTAACTGCTATGAAACAGACAGAAACAGATGAAAACGTATTTACGAATATAGATGGCGCAGTAATTATATAGCTGGACCTTAATGGGGGCTAATGTTCCGGAATGACAGAAGGAACGAATGAGTCATCTATAAATATAAACAGGAGGTCATTCATTATGATGAGATCACTTTATGCTGGTGTGGCAGGGCTTAGAACGCACCAGACCAAGATGGACGTTATCGGCAATAATATTGCCAACGTCAATACAACAGCGTACAAATCACAGTCAGTTACATTCAGAGATCTGATGTATCAGACAACACAGAAAGCATCCGGAGCAAATGCTGAGACAGGCGTAGGTGGTACCAACGCGAAACAGATCGGTCTCGGTGTTGTAACGGGAGCGATTAATACGGCAATCGCGCAGCAGGGCTCCGCGCAGACAACGAATAATCCCTTCGATATTATGATCACAGGAGATGCCTTCTTCGTAGTAAGTAATGGTATGGAGAACTTCTTCACAAGGGATGGTTCCTTCTATGTAGATGGTGCGGGTAACTTGGCTATGACAAGCACCGGATACAATGTAATGGGTTGGAAAGTGGATGAAACCACCGGTGAACCGAAGTCCGATACTGTAACAGCACTTCGTATTATGGATGATACGAATAAGAGTTATCCGGCGGAAGCAACCAGTGAAGCAAGAGTGACAGGTATTATCGATAAGAACGACACGAAAGTGAACAGTGCTGCCGGTCGAATTATGAACCTGGAATTCTACGATAACCAGGGATATAAATATACGGCAAAAATGAGCGTTCACGGAACGACAACTGATGGCAATTACTATGTACAGTTGGATGATATTTTGGATTCCAATGGTAAGAGCATCGGTGAAGATGCTATGAATGAGGTAGCCTTTGGAGAGAGTCTGGATGTGGCTGTATCACAAGCATATACACTTGTAAATGGAAGTGCGGACGGTTCAGGTATTATTACAATTAAAAGTGGATCAAATACATATGCTGGTGCAACGGTTGGAAATCAAGTGACTACGATACCTGCTTCAGGGACACCGGAGTTGGCAGCTTTGAAAGCGGCATATCCAAGTATTGATTTTTCATTAGTTACAAGCTTTACCATTGATGGGAAGGGGACTTTGACAGTGGATACTGTAAGCAGTGGTACGATCCCGGCCGCGGTTTCGGCAGTTGGTGGCACCTTCTCAACTGAAAATATAATATTAACAAGCGGGGCAACATCGTTGACTTTGCCGGTGGGGGCACAGAATATGGCGACGATTGATAAGGTGGCTATTAAGACACTCTATGGTTTGGATATTGATGCTGAAGGCGTGAATGAGATTGAAATAGCAGCGAATGGTACCTTAACAGTCACGAATAGAACAGTGGAAAAAGCAGCTAACCTCGTATACAATACGGGCAATGGAAACTTCGTAAGTGTAAACGGTAACGGTGCAGGAACAATGAGCCTGAGTTTCGGAAATAATCCGAAGTTCTCTACCATCAATATAAACTTCTCCAATTCTCAGAGTGTAAATAATAATGGTTCCAGCACAATTGCGGCGACGAGCGGGACTGTAGAGGGTCTCGGAGCAGGACGTAAGATTGGTGAGATGATTGCTGTTTCTATCGGAAAGGACGGAATTATATACGCTTCTTACGATAATGGAATGAGTAAATGCTTAGGACAGATTGCGACAGCAGTATTCGCCAACCCTTCGGGTCTTGAGAAGCAGGGAGACAACCTCTATTCTGCAACGATGAACTCCGGTGCCTTCGATGGCATTGGTGTAGACATCACTGCGGATGGCGGTTATATGAGCACAGGCGTCCTGGAGATGAGTAATGTGGATTTATCGGCAGAGTTTACAGAGATGATCACAACGCAGAGAGGTTTCCAGGCCAACAGCCGAATTATTACAGTTTCTGATACGATGTTAGAAGAACTGACCAATTTAAAACGTTAGTAATATGATGTAAAGAACTACAATATGTGGGGAACGCTACATGAAGTTCCCCACAATCTTGGGAGGATTCCCGTAAGGAAGGGCTTTCGGAGAATTTTGAGAGGAGGGTACAAATGATAGAAGTAACTAAGATTAACGGGACAAAAATATTGATCAATCCGGACTTGATAGAGTTGGTAGAGGAGACACCAGATACAGTTGTTTCGTTTACGACAGGCCGCAAAATAATTGTAAAAGAAAGTAGACAAGAGGTGAAAAATCTAGTAAAATCGTATAGAAAGGATATTTTTGCGGATTGACGCGAAAATCTGGGTGAGAATTCGTGGATATAGCATCAATTTTAGGTCTTGTTTTATGCGGCGTTGTATTTGTATACGGTATCGTAAGTAGTGGTGGTTTCGGTGCATTGGGAAGTTTTTGGGACTTACCTTCTGTTTTTATTACCTTTGGAGGAGCACTGTTTTGTGTACTAGCGTCTTATTCGATGCAGAATTTCCTGGACGGTATAAAGAGCTTTCGGTTAGTGCTCAAGCGTCCTACTATCGATACGCCTGAGATGATTCGGAAAATTATCGATTTATCTAATATTGCTCGTAAGGAAGGTTTGCTTTCCCTGGAGGAAGCGGCAACGAACCTTGAAGATGAATTCTTAAAAAAGGGAATTTTACTCATTGTAGACGGTACAGATCCTGAATTGGTACGTGCCATTATGGAAACGGAACTTGTCAGCGTAGAAGAAAGACATAAGACAAAGATAGGTTTTTGGGATGCGCTTGGAGCGATGGGACCTGCATGGGGTATGATTGGTACTTTGGTTGGTCTGGTAATTATGTTAGAGAATATGGATGACCCGGCTGCAATCGGTCCCGGTATGGCAACAGCCCTGATTACGACTTTATACGGATCATTATTAGCGAACTGGGTTTGCGCTCCGGTTGCGAGTAAATTAAAAGAAAATAACGCGGAAGAAGTCATGATGAAAGAAATTATGATTGAAGGACTTCTTTCTATTCAGGCGGGTGAGAATCCGCGAGTGATAGAAGAAAAATTAAAGTCATTCCTATCTCCGAAGGATAGAGAAAGCTGGAATAAGCCGGAAGACGGAGGTGAGGCGGTTGGCTAAGCAGAAGAAGGAAGATGCCCCTCCGAAAGGAGCCCCTGGTTGGATGGCTACTTTTGGGGATTTGATGAATCTGCTTCTTTGCTTTTTCGTTTTGCTTTATTCCATGTCTTCAGTCGATACGCAGAAGTTCGACTTGCTGGCAGCCTCGTTCAGTCAGGCGTTTAGCATTTTCAACGGAGGAGCTACTGCTATCGGTGATGGTATCCTGATTAGTAACGGTGTCAGCCAGTTGAACGAGTTGGATGAATACATAAATAGTACAGGAAGAGCAGCGGAAGGAGATATCATTCCGGAATCGCTGGACGAAGCGGAACAGAAGATGAGGGAAGCCAAGATTAAGGAATCCGAAGAATTGGCGGAGAGGGTGGAGGAAGCAATTGCAGAGCAGAATTTAAGTGATGCTATCGATATTGAATTCACTTCTCAATATGTGCAGCTTACTCTGCAGGGAGCTTTGCTTTTTGATTCGGGCAGTACAGTGTTGAAACAAGGATCTTTTCCCGTACTCGATAAGATTGGTGTGATATTAGAGCGCTATGCCGAGAGTACGATAGAGGTGGAAGGTCACACGGATAACGTTCCTATGTCAGGATCGAAATATTCCAATAATGATGAGTTGAGCAGTGGAAGGGCACTTTCGGTATTTAATTACTTGATTGAACACGCGAATCTTGACCCTGCTACCATTAAGCACTCCGGCCGTGGGGAGTATGTGCCGATTGCAGACAATTCAACGGCAGAAGGCCGGGCATTAAACAGAAGGGTAGAGATAAGAATATATAATTCTCTAAGTGCCTATTAAAAAGCAGGAGGGATTTTTACATGAATAAGAATTTGTTGTCGATTTTAATTCTGGGTTTACTGGTTGTAAACATCATATTAACATCGATTATGATGTTCAGCGTAACCGGAGCATCGAAGAAGACATCGAAACTTGTGACCGATATCGCATCGGTACTTCGTTTGGAACTCGGGGATGAAGAGGCGGAGACGAAGGCAGTACCTTTGTCACAAACAGAAGTTTACAATATTTCAGATTCAATGACAGTAACACTTCGTAATGGTGAGGATGGCAATACACATTACTGCATGGTATCCGTGGCGTTGTCTATTAATACGAAAGCGGATGGCTATAAAGAATTTGGAAGTTCCGAAGTTATGTCATCCTATGAACCTCTTATTACCGGAGAGATTATTAATATCATTGGAAATTATACGATGGATGAGCTTAAGACAAGAGAAAAAGAAGCAGAAGCTAAGCAGGAAATTTTACATCGTATTCAGAGTATGTTTGAATCAGAGTTTATTTACAATGTTTCGTTTAGTGACATTAAGTTCCAATAATCTCCTATAAAAAATAGGCAGGAGGTGACTTGAGTGGGTGAGGTACTGTCACAAAACGAAATAGATAATTTGCTTGCAGCGCTTAGCACAGGTGAATTAGACGTGGATGATATGCAGGAACAAAGTGAGAAACAGGTGAAAAATTATGATTTCAAGCGTCCTGCAAAGTTTTCTAAAGAGCATCTAAGAACGATGGAAATTATATATGAACATTATAGCCGTCTGATATCTACGAACTTACCGGTATACCTGCGTAAGAATGTGCAAGTCAGTGTAGCTAGTTCCGAAGCGGTTACTTTTTCGGAATTTACCAATGCGTTATCCAATCCGGTTATTCTGGGAATAGTGAATTTCGCACCATTACCTGGAAATATTATTGTGGAATTATCGTGTAATCTTGGATTTGCGATGATAGATAGAATGCTCGGCGGTTCCGGTGGAACGCTCGAGAAAAATCGTGACTTTTCTGAAATTGAAATGACCATCATAGAAAAACTCATGATAGTATGTATGCAGTTAATGCGTGAACCGTGGAAGAATGTGATGGATGTCAATCCAATGATGGAGAGAATTGAAACAAATCCACAGTTTGCTCAAGTAATTGCGCCTAGCGATATGATTGCGATTATCACCTTAAACGTCAAGATAGGAGATGTGGAAGGGTTGATGAATGTATGTCTTCCTTACTTTACTTTGGAAGATGTAATGGATAAACTGAATACAAAATATTGGTATTCAACGATGCAGGAAACGAATGATGAGCATTATGAGGAATATATCGAAGCGTTAATTCGTAAAGTGGATATTCCTGTAAAGGCCATTTTAGGGAAAAGCAGCGTTTCTGTGAATGATTTCGTTAATTTACAGCCGGGTGATATCATCAGGCTTGACAAAAGGGTAGACAGTGAACTTAGTGTTTATGTCGGAAATTTAAAGAAATTCACCGCGTTACCGGGCTCCAGCAAAGATAATTATGCGGTAAGAGTCACCTCGGTAATCAGAGAGGGGGAATAACATGGACGGAATGTTATCTCAAGACGAAATAAATGCATTATTAAATGGAATAGATTTATCGGAAGGCGAAAGTAATGAAGGGACAGATACTTTTGACACGGGAAGTGCAATAGTAGATGATAATCTCCTTTCGGATGTGGAAAAGGATGCGATTGGTGAGGTTGCCAATATCAGTATGGGATCATCAGCCACTACGCTCTATTCCTTGGTAAATCGAAAAGTTAATATTACAACGCCCGTTGTACGACTTGCCAATTGGGCAAATATGACGGAAGATTATGAGCGTCCTTGTGTATTCATTCAAATAAGGTATACTTCCGGATTGGAAGGTTCCAATATTTTAGTGTTAAAAGAACATGACGTGAAGATTATTACAGATCTTATGATGGGTGGCGATGGAACAAATACGGATGGCGAACTCGGTGAGATGCACCTTAGTGCCATTTCGGAGGCAATGAATCAGATGATGGGTTCGGCCGCTACATCTCTTTCAACAATGCTCGGTACAATGATTGATATCAGTCCGCCGGATGCTAGTTTGATAGACTTGAATGCCTTTAAATCAGGCGGTGATATTGCATCTTTCCTAGATGGTGCTTTTGTGAAGATATCTTTTAGAATGCAAATCGGAGATTTAGTGGATAGTACGATTATGCAGTTGTATCCCATTGATTTTGCTAAAACGCTTTACGAGACTTTTATTAATAATCAGATGGGAATCTCGGGTCCTGAGCAACCGGTAGAACCGGAGCCGGCTCCTGTAGTAACGCAGGAGATACCACAACAAATAGCGATGGGAGGCAATGGGATGCAGCAACAGATGGCTATGCCACAGCAAATGGTAATGCAGCCGCAGATAGCAATGCCACAGATGCAAATGCAGAATATGAATGTTCAACCGGCGCAGTTCCAGAATTTTTCAACCGATTACAGTGGGCTTCAAAGCAATGAAAATATCGGATTGATTATGGATGTACCGCTTGAAGTAACTGTGGAACTTGGAAGAACGAGTAAATCAATATCCGAGATTTTGGATTTTGCTCCGGGTACAATTATAGAATTGAATAAGATTGCCGGAGAACCAATTGATGTTTTGGTAAATGGTAAGTTTGTCGCCAAAGGCGAAGTTGTTGTAATAGAAGAAAGCTTTGGTATTCGAGTAACAGAAATTATTAAATAAGAAGAGAAATAGGAGAAAGAGATATGGCAAAGAATATTTTAATTTGCGACGATGCGGCATTCATGCGTATGATGATTAAAGATATCCTTACGAAAAACGGGTACAACGTTGCGGGTGAAGCCGAGAACGGAGTAAAGGCAGTTGAGAGATATGGTGAATTGAACCCTGATCTTGTTCTTATGGATATTACCATGCCGGAAATGGATGGAATTCAGGCATTGAAGAAAATTAAAGAAGCGGATCCTTCTGCTCTTGTTATTATGTGTTCCGCAATGGGACAGCAGGCAATGGTTATTGAATCCATTCAGGCGGGAGCAAAAGATTTCATTGTTAAGCCTTTCCAGGCAGATCGTGTATTGGAAGCTGTTAAGAAAGTAGTTGGCTAGTTATGCTGCTTACCGTATCAAATGGTATGAATTCCTTTTTACAGCTTATAACCGTGCTTTTTATCTTCGTATTTGTACTCGTGATTACTTGGTTTTTCACCAGGTGGATGACGAGCTTGCAAAGCGGAGCGAAGGGAAGTACGAATATTGAAGTTATAGAAACGTATAAGCTGACCGCGAACAAATATATCCAGATAGTAAGAACCGGAGATAAGTATCTTGCGATAGCAATTGGTAAGGATACCGTTACGATGCTTGCGGAGATACCTGAAGAGCAGATTCATCTGCCTGACAGAGAGGGTGTCTCTATGCCAGACTTCAAGAAGATATTTGAAAAGGCTAAAATTATGGATAAAGACCGAAAAAAATGAAGAATAGGCGAGATATATGAAAACAATTTTTTCCGGAAAAAGTATGATGAAAATAATATGCCTGCTGTTTTCGGTAGGCATATTATTATATGTAGGAAGTCCTCTTACGGTACATGCGTCCGGCAGAGAATCTAATCTGACCGGTACAACGGATGAGAGAACGAATATAAATAATCCTGGTGAGGCACAGACACCTGAAGAATTGAAGGAATTAAACATTGCGAATACAGTGTCACTTACTTATAATGATGGGAACGGGCAGTTAAATGGAAGTCTTAGAATTCTTTTAACACTTACTATAATTGCGCTTGCTCCCTCATTAATTATTATGTTAACCTCGTTTACCAGAATTATCATTGTTCTACATTTTGCGAGGGCAGCTTTGAATACCCAAACAGCGCCTCCTAACCAGGTGTTGATTGGGTTAGCTTTGTTTTTGACTTTTTTTATTATGCAGCCAACGCTTACACAGGTATATGAGGAAGCAGTCGTTCCTTTTGAGGCAGGAGAATTGGATCAGTCAGAAGCTCTTGAAGTAGGGATACAGCCGTTTCGCGACTTCATGTATGGGCAGACCCAGGCGAAGGACGTAAGGCTGTTTATGGAGATCAGCAAGACGGAGTGGCAGGGAGATTTGGCGGGAATACCGACGAGTGTGCTCGTTCCCAGTTTTATTATCAGTGAGCTTCGGACCGCATTTATTATTGGATTTTTAATTTATATTCCATTCATCGTTATCGATATGGTAGTGGCTTCCACGCTGATGAGTATGGGTATGATGATGCTTCCTCCCACTACGATTTCCATGCCCTTTAAAATACTTTTATTCGTGCTGGCAGATGGATGGAACTTGATTATAGGAAGCCTTGTAAAGACATTTTATTAGATAGAAATGGAGTTAGAGTATGACGATTGATGAAGTAACCGCGATTGCTTCTACCGCATTATTTTTGATTATAAAGACATCCACCCCCGTTTTGCTCGTCTCGCTTATCATCGGTTTGGTTATTAGTATTTTTCAGACAGTTACGTCCATTCAGGAGCAGACCCTTACTTTTGTTCCTAAAATTATTTGTGTTTTTTTATCTCTTATCGTACTCGGTCACTGGATGATGAATGGAATGGCTGAATTCATGGTAAGCCTATGGTCTAATTTCAGTGTCTATATAAGGTAGTATTATGATTGATTATAGTTTTACCTATGCAAGTCTTGAATATTTTTTATTGATTTTCACAAGAATCACTTGTTTTATTTTTATTGCGCCATTTTTTTCCATGAACAATACACCCCATCGTGTGAAGATAGGACTGGGATTTTTCACATCGCTTCTTATTTTCTATGTATTACGCCCTTTGGAGCCGCTTGGCTATACGACCTTGCTGGGATATGCAGTGATTGTCCTAAAGGAGGCATTAACCGGGCTGATTATTGGATTTGGTGCGAATATGTGCAGTTCTATCGTATCTTTTGCGGGACATGTAATCGATATGGAGGTAGGCCTTGCTATGGTATCGCTTATGGATCCTACCACGAGGGAAAGCACGAGTATTTCCGGTGTATTCTACCAATATGTGGTAACACTTATGCTTATTGTAAGCGGTATGTATCAATATTTGCTTAAGGCTCTGACGGATACTTTTACTTTAATACCGATAAATGGTGCGATTTTTAGGACAGATTCTTTAACGTCAGCAATGATTCGTTTCATGAGCGAGTATATCGTTATCGGTTTTCGTATTTGCCTTCCTGTTTTTGCAGTAATGATTATGCTCAACGTAGTGCTAGGTGTACTCGCTAAAGTATCTCCGCAGCTTAATATGTTTGCAGTCGGTATCCAGATTAAAATTCTTGTAGGATTGACAGTAATGTTTTTAACTGTGGGAATGATGCCTATCGCATCGAATTTTATTTTTGAACAGATGAAGAAAATAATTGTAGCATTTGTAGAGGGATTGATGTGATATTACGATATAACCTCCAATTTTTTGCAAAAGAAGGTCCCGGTGGAGAGAAAACAGAGCCGGCTACCGATAAAAAGCTAAGAGATGCCAGAAAAGAAGGACAGGTAGCCAAAAGTAAGGAAGTAGGAAATGCGTTTGGGCTGTTGGCATTATTTCTTGTACTTAAGATGTACGTAGGAAGCATGGGGAACAGCTTTATGGAAGTTTTTTATGGTATTTATCATCAGATACCTTCTTTCATTAAGACCTATAATGGTGAAGTTCCGGTTACGAGTATTCGTGCTATATTTAACAATATGATTCTGGAAATGATCATTATTATGGCACCGGTACTAATAATAGGTGTATTGGTGGCATTTATCTGTGATATTGCACAGGTGAAGTGGAGACCTACAGGAAAACCTCTTCAGCCTAAGCTCAGCAAGCTGAATCCTTTGAAAGGCTTCAAGAAGATTGCGTCCAAGGAATCCTTAATGGAACTTCTTAAATCAATTCTTAAAGTTGGAATTGTCGTATATGTGGCATATTCCTACTTGAAAGATAAATATAATTATATATTTTTGTTATATGACATGTCGCTGCAACAAGCGATTTTGCTTATCGGCGAGTTAGTCATCGACTTGGGAATAAGGGTTTCCATCGTTTATATACTAATAGGAGCTTTGGATTTCTTTTATCAGAAAATCAAATTCAAAGAAGATATGAAGATGACGAAGCAGGAAATCAAGGATGAATATAAAGACCAGGAAGGTGACCCGCAGATTAAAGGGAAGCAAAAGCAACGCATGCGCGAGGCATCACAGCGGCGTATGATGCAGCAACTGCCGCAGGCGGATGTGGTAATTACGAACCCGACCCATTATGCGGTTGCTGTCAAATATGATGCGGAGAAGTACGAAGCTCCTATTGTCTTAGCCAAGGGAGAGAATTATCTGGCTCAGAAGATCAAAGAAGCTGCGAAGGAAAATCAGATAGAAGTTGTAGAGAATAAACCCCTTGCCAGAATGCTGTATGCAAATGTGGAAGTGGGAGAACTCATACCGCCGGAGTTATATCAGGCAGTAGCGGAGGTGCTCGCATTCGTATATAGTCTGAAGGGAAAGACGTAAGAGGAGAGGAGGAGTAAGGTATGAAAAGGGCTGATATCGGCATTGCGTTATATGTGCTGTCGGCATTTGTTATGTTTATTGTGCCAGTTCCGGCCTGGCTGCTCGATATTTTACTCGCTTTTAATATAGCTGTGGCGTTTGCTGTTATGTTCGGGTGTATGTTTGCAAAGGAGGTATTGGATCTGTCATTTTTTCCGACGATTCTGCTATTTACGACTATCTTTCGAATCGCCCTTAACGTATCGTCCACTAAGTTGATTTTATCCACTGGAGATCCGGGTAATGTTATTCAGGTATTCGGAAACTTTGTAGGTGGTGGTGACCTTATCATCGGTTCGATCATATTTATTATTTTAATATTGATCCAGTTCATGGTTATCAATAAGGGTTCAGAGCGTGTGGCCGAGGTAACAGCGAGGTTTACATTGGATGCTATGCCGGGTAAACAGATGGCTATCGATGCGGACTTAAATACCGGTGCGATTACAGATGCGGAAGCGAAGAGGAGGCGTGATAAGATACAGGAAGAAGCCAGTTTCTTCGGTTCCATGGACGGTGCGGTTAAGTATGTAAAGGGAGATGCTATCGCTGGATTAATTATTTCCGTAGTTAATATTGTAGGTGGTATTGCGATGGGTGTGCTTCGTCAGGGTATGGATATGTCAGGGGCATTGGACAAGTATACTATCCTTACGATAGGCGATGGGCTTGTGAGCCAGATACCATCTCTTTTAATATCACTTTCCACCGGTATTCTGGTGACGAAAGGTTCGAAGGATGCGGATTTCGGTACGGTATTAATTAGTCAGTTATTCGGTGTGCCCAGGGTACTGTATTTCGTAGGAGCTGTTTTGGCAGTACTCGGTATTATTACCCCATTAAATGCGTTAGTTTTCGTTACAATGGGACTTGTGTTCATTATCTGCGGAAGAGTGATGGCAGGAACTATTGAGACGGCGAAGATAGATGCAGAGGTGGATATGGATGAAATAGCTGCGGAGGAGATCCGGCAGCCTGAGAATGTAACGAGTTTGCTACAGGTGGATCCCGTCGAGCTGGAATTCGGTTATGGGATTATTCCCCTTGCTGACGTGAATCAAGGCGGAGACCTCTTGGATCGTGTCGTTATGATTAGAAGGCAGATAGCCCTTGAGCTTGGAACTGTTGTTCCGATTATCCGTTTGAGGGATAATATACAATTGAACCCGAATCAGTATATCATTAAGATAAAAGGTGTTCAGGTTAGTGAAGGTGAGATTTTATTCGATCATTATATGGCCATGAATCCAGGGTATGTAGAGGAAGAAATTACCGGTATTCCTACCTTTGAACCTTCCTTCCATCTACCAGCAATCTGGATTACGGAAGGACAAAGGGAACGCGCAGAGAGCCTCGGCTATACGGTGGTAGATCCGCCATCTATTATTGCGACGCATCTGACAGAGATTATCAGACAGCATATTTCCGAGCTTCTTACGAGACAGGATGTACAGAATCTTGTTAATAATATGAAGGAGAACAACCCTTCTCTTGTGGAAGAATTGGTACCCAAGCTGCTCGGTGTGGGAGAAATCCAGAAGGTACTGCAGAATATGTTGAAGGAAGGCATTTCCATTCGAGATTTGCTTACTGTTTTTGAGACGTTGGCGGATTATGCGGCAACGACGAGAGATACGGATATTTTAACAGAATATGTACGACAGAGCTTGAAACGGGCGATATCCGGCAAATATTTCCCGGCAAATGAGACGACAAGTGTGGTAACGATAGATCCGAAACTTGAACAAGAAATTATGAATAGTGTAAAACAGACGGAACAGGGGGCATACTTGACACTGGATCCTGATAAGACAAAGGCTGTTATCAAGGCGGTAGGAGATGAAGTACAGAAGTTGGAGAATCTGGGAAAGAATCCTATTATAATTACGTCACCGATTGTACGTATGTATTTTAAACGGTTGACAGAAGATTATTATAGAGATTTGATCGTTGTTTCTTATAATGAAATTGAATCAAATATTGAATTACAATCTGTTGGGATGGTGACGATAGCATGATAATTAAGAAATTCCAAGGAAAAACAGAAAATGAGGCGGTCGAGGCTGCCAAAAGAGAACTGGGCCAGAATATTGTCATCATGAATGTTAGAGGTGTGAGAAGGAAAGGGATTTTCCGCTTCTTCCATTCTGAGATGACGGAGGTTACTGTTGCTCTTGAGGAAGAAAATGAGAGATATTATCCGCCGAGAAGAGAAGAGGTAAAAGAGCCTGTGTCGGGAATGGCGAACAGGTCTTTCGTAGTAGAAAATCTGGATGAACAAAAAAGGGACAACTCTCTTTTGGAGGAGAAGCTTGATAATCTTCATTCTCTCTTAGAACAGCAGTTACAGCGTTCGGATCAGGAAAAGCAGGAAGAAGATGAAGAGAAGTTAAGTGAGCTGGAGAAGTTTACAAAGGTATTATATAACACTATGTTGGATAATGAGGTCAGCGAGCAATATGCCAACCAAATTATCGATGAAATTGAGAAAAATGTAAAGCCTAACATGCCTTTTGATTATGCTTTGGCGAATATTTATCAAAAGATGGTTCTAAAGTTTGGGAAGCCAATAAGTATTACACCGGCAGAAGATGGGGCGAAGGTAATCTTTTTCATAGGTCCGACAGGTGTTGGAAAGACAACGACGATAGCTAAAATCGCTTCTAGATATATTGTGGATGAGAAGAAGCAGGTGGCGCTGCTAACGGCGGATACGTACCGTATTGCAGCGGCTGAACAGCTTCGTACCTATGCTAACATTCTTGAAGTTCCTTTTCGTGTCGTATATTCTTCGGATGAAATTATGGCAGCGATTAAAGCTTTCGCTGAATTCGATTATATCTTCGTAGATACTTCCGGGCATTCTTATCAGAATGAAGAGCAGAAGGCTAATACCGAAAGTATTCTACGCTCTGTTGATGGATTGGCAGAAAAGGAAATCTTCCTGGTGCTTAGTGCGACGACCAAATACAGGGATTTACTTCGTATTGTTGATTCTTATTCACAGATTACAGATTATAAGTTAATATTTACTAAATTAGATGAAACGTCAACGATGGGCAATTTGTTAAATATCAAATTGCATACAGGTGCTTCGTTGTCATATGTTACCAGCGGACAGAATGTACCCGATGATATCGAGGAATTCAATCCCCAGAAGACTGTAAAAACATTACTTAGCGGACAAAAATAGGAGGATGGTGTGAATATGGACCAGGCGCAGCAGTTAAGAAATATTATAAAAGCCAACAACCATTCGCAAAAACCGCTGGCACGTGTTATCACGGTTACCAGTGGAAAAGGAGGAGTGGGTAAATCCAACACATCCATCAATCTGGCAATCCAATTTCGAAAAATGGGACAGAGAGTGGTTATTCTCGATGCAGATTTTGGGCTTGCGAATATTGAAATCATGTTTGGAACGGTACCGAAGCACAATTTAAGCGATTTAATCTATCAGGGGAAAAGTATTAAGGAAATTATTACATGGGGACCGATGGAGGTAGGTTTTATCTCGGGAGGTTCAGGCATTG
Source organism: Kineothrix sp. MB12-C1 (assembly GCF_030863805.1). Taxonomy (NCBI): domain Bacteria; kingdom Bacillati; phylum Bacillota; class Clostridia; order Lachnospirales; family Lachnospiraceae; genus Kineothrix; species Kineothrix sp. MB12-C1. The sequence continues at coordinate 310,615 of NZ_CP132957.1, read as the reverse complement.
CAGGATTATCCAATCTTACGAAGGAAAACATTGCTTTTATTATTCAGAAACTATCCGAACTCGATTCCATTGCAGATGTTATCATTATTGATACCGGAGCCGGAATATCTGAAGCGGTACTTGGGTTTCTCGTAGCTAGTCAGGAAATCTTACTCGTGACGACGCCGGAACCAACATCGATTACAGACTCCTATTCGTTGCTGAAAGCTTTGAATAGACATCCGGATTTTTCGAAAGAGGAAACAAAGATTCGAATGATCGCTAACAAGGTGTTGAAAAGAGGGGATGGAGAGAGTCTGTATCATAAGCTTTATTCCGTTGTCACAAGATATTTAGAGATTCCGATGGAATACTTGGGAGAAGTACCGGAGGATGGACAGCTTAGCAAGGCAGTAATGCAGCAAAAGCCTGTATCGATGGAGAATCCGACTGCGAAATCAGCGCTTGCCTATGAAGAGCTGACAGCGATATTGGCAAATAAAGAAATTAATAAAACCGGGAGCAGGAGAGGAATGACAGCATTCCTTTCTCATATATTAAGTAGAAAGAAATAAAGAGATGGTGACTTCATGGCAAGTGAAATTTTATCAAAATATGTGATACCGGGGAGTAAAGTTGATATAAGGGAAGAAATAAAGAAAGAGAACGAAGGGAAAATCGAGTCGGAGATTAGAGTATATTCGAGTCAAGTATATGATGTTTTAGCGGAGGATAGAATTGAGATTGCTATGCCTATGAAAAAGGCAAAACTCATTGTTCTTTCCATCGACAGAGAATACATTTTGTCTTTTTATACGGATACAAGTATTTATCAGTGCCGTGCTAAAGTGGTTGATAGAACGAAAAGAAATAATGTCTATCTTCTCACCATGCAAGTAATCGGCAAGTTGAGTAAGGAACAGAGACGGGAGTATTTTCGGTTCAGTTGTGCGCTTCAGGTGGATATCAGGGAATTAGAGCCCCTGGAAATAGAGGCTCTTGAAAGAAAGATAAAGAAAGAAGAATTTGTAATTCCGGATCTTCCTTATAAAAAGGGTGTGATTGTAGATATTAGCGGCGGCGGACTTCGTTTTATCTCGGATTTCAAGTATGATGTAAATAGTGTGCTTTTATGTAAGTATCAGCTCGATGGTGATAAAGGAATGAAGGTATACGATCTGCTCGGCAAGGTTCTTCATGTAAAAGCGATGGAGAATAGAGAAGGTACATTCGAGTGTCGGGTACAATATATTAATATCGATAAAGAAACACGGGAAGAAATTATTAAATTTATTTTCGGTGAAGAGAGAAAAATTTTAAGAAAGAAAGGCGACGACCAATAATTCCAGTTTTATCTGAGACAAAATAGAAAAAGTGTCGAATAATGATGACTTTGCACTCATGAGAAGGGAAGTCTGTGATATAATGGACACAGATAAAAGATTCTTGGAAAAGCAGGACTGGAAATGTCGTGGAAACGCGAAAAAGGTAGTAGAGCTTATGAATAGAAATACAGGTCAGTTATCAGGTAATAAGGTAGTGGCAATTGCGAGCTCTACCGGCGGACCGAAAGCTTTGCAAACGGTGATTACCAAATTGCCGGCGAAATTAAACGCTCCGGTCATAATTGTACAGCATATGCCCGCTGGCTTTACAGCATCTTTGGCAGAGAGATTGAATTCTCTTAGCGAATTACAGGTAAAAGAAGCTGAAGATGGAGATGTGTTAGCCGCTGGCATGGTGTATATTGCTAGAGGCGGGAAACACCTTAATGTGCGCTATGCAGGTAATCGTCATGTGATTTATTATTCGGATGAGCCTAATAGAGAGGGTGTAAAGCCTTGTGCCAATTATATGTATGAATCTCTGGCAGGCAGCCGCTACAGTGAGATTGTATGTGTGGTAATGACAGGAATGGGCGCTGATGGAACCAAAGGAATTACTTATCTGAAAAATGAAAAAAAGGTACATGTAGTTGCACAAGAGGAAGAAAGCTGCGCGGTATATGGTATGCCCAGGAATATAGTGAACGCAGGACTTTCCGATAAAGTTATACCTCTTGAAGGCATTGCACAGGAAATCATAATGAACGTGGGGGTAATATAAAATGGACGTAAGCCAATATCTCGAAATTTTCCTTGATGAAACAAAAGAACATTTGCAAAGCTTGAATACTGAAATATTAAATCTGGAGCAAGAACCGGATAATGCGAATACGATTAATGAAATCTTCCGTGCGGCACATTCCTTGAAGGGAATGGCAGGGACGATGGGGTATAAGAGAATGCAGGCGCTTACCCATGATATGGAGAATGTATTCTCAGAAGTACGTAATGGTACAATCAAGGTAAAAGGGAATATGATCGATATCCTTTTCCGGTGTCTGGATGCGTTAGAAGAATATTTGAATGCAATACAGGAAACGGGCGATGAGGGAACGAACGACAACGAACCTTTAATTAAGCTTTTAAATGAAGTTCTGGACAGTAAGGGAAGCGAATCAGCACCGGTCGCAAAAGCAGCAGAGGCTGTTGCCATTCCTGCCGAAGATGTAAAAGTGGAGAAATGGCAGGATATTGCATTCGATGATACGCAAAAACGTGTCTTAAAGGAAGCTGCCAGACAGAACAAACATGTATATGGAATTACGGTAAAAGTGCAGGAAACCTGTATTTTAAAGGCTGCGAGAGCATTTCTTGTTTTTAAGGCCCTTGAAGAGTTGGGTGAAATTATTGTGTCGACCCCACCGGTGCAGGATATTGAGGATGAAAAATTCGACTTGGACTTCAGTTTGATTTTTATTTCTGACAGCCCGTTAGATAAAGTGCTCAATGCAGTTAAGCATGTTTCCGAGATTGAAAAAGTACAGGGAGCAGATATCGATAAAGAGAGATTTTTATCCATATCCGATATAGAGTCTGAGGATACAGGAAGTGTGGTTTCCGATCAGAATACATCGTTGGAGCAGGTTCAGACAGAAAGACAGCTTCAACAGACCGGCACTGCAACGAAAGCGGCTGAGAAGAAGACACAGGCATCGAAGCCGATGGTAAATAGAACGGTTCGAGTAGATATAGAGAAGCTGGATGTACTTATGAACCTGGTAAGTGAGCTTATTATCGCAAAGAACTCTTTGGTATCTGTATCCGGTGGAGAGAGTGCAAAAAGCAATGGGTTCAATGAACAAATTGAATATCTGGAGAGTGTGACGACTAATCTGCATGAATCGGTAATGAAGGTTCGAATGGTTCCGATTGAAAGTGTAGTGAATAAGTTCCCGAGAATGATTCGCGACCTTTCTAAGAAGTTAGACAAGCAGATGGAACTGTATATGACGGGTGAAGAGACTGAGTTGGATCGTACGGTAGTGGATGAAATTGGAGATCCTTTGATGCATTTGCTTCGTAATGCAGCGGATCACGGTCTAGAATCGGCACAGGTTCGTAAAGAAAAAGGAAAACCGAAGGTAGGTTCTATTTTCCTCGATGCTTATCAGGACGGCAATAACGTTATTATCGAAGTAAGAGATGACGGTGCAGGAATCAACACAGAAGCTGTGAAGGCAAAAGCGATAAGCAGAGGTATTATCACAGTAGATCAGGGCGAGAATATGTCTGACCAGGAAATTGTGAATCTCTTATTCCATGCCGGATTCTCTACAGCAGATGTGGTATCTGATGTGTCAGGAAGAGGGGTTGGACTTGACGTTGTAAAGTCTAAGATTGAAGCCTTAAGCGGTGAAGTAGAAGTTAAGAGTAAGATAGGAGAGGGAAGTATATGGACTATCCGTCTGCCGTTGACTCTTGCGATTATTCAGGCACTTATGGTAGATGTGGGTGGAGAAAAATATGCAGTTTCTCTCGGTTCGATTCAGACGATTGAAGATATATCTCCAAGTGAAATTAAGACGGTACAGAATAAAGAAGTAATTCATTTAAGGGGAGTCGTTATTCCACTTATCAGATTGAGCGGTGTGCTCGATATTGAGAGCAAGAAGGATCCGGAAGATAATATGACGGTTGTTATCGTTAAAAAAGGTAGTCGATTGGCAGGTCTTGTGGTGGATGAACTTATGGGACAGCAGGAAATCGTTATCAAATCTTTGGGCAGATATATTACAAAATGTAAGATTATCAGCGGAGCAACTATTTTGGGCGATGGTGAGGTTGCCCTTATTCTGGACACGAATGCGTTGTTTTAAGGAGGAATAGCAAATGGAAGAATTAAAAGTAGGCACAGAGAGTGACGTTACTCAATTCATAGTAGTACGCCTTGGTGAAGAACAGTATGGTATCAATATTAAATATGTGGATAACATTGTTCGTATGCAGCATATTACCAGAGTTCCCAAGGTGCAGGAATATTTACGCGGAGTTATCAATTTGCGCGGCGAAGTGATTCCTGTTATGAGTATTCGCTTGAAGATGGAACTCGATTTGGATGAATATACGAAGTCCACCAGAATTATCATTTTAAAGTTGGAGCAACAGGGTAATATCGGCGTAATTGTCGATGAAGTGAAAGAGGTAGTTACCCTGGATCAGTCACAGATTGAAAAAGTAGCATATGACAGTAAAGAAGAGCGTGAAAACTTTATTTTTGCAATTGGAAAGTATGGGGATGGAGGATTGATATCCCTTCTTGACTTGAATACGGTTGTACTGGATAGAGAGAACGCATAGGAGGTTTGTGTGTCTAATCTTGATTTGGAGACGATGTCTCAGGAGTATTTTGACGTATTAAAGGAATTGGGTAATATTGGAGCCGGTAATGCGACGACAGCCTTGGCACAGATGCTGCAATGCAAAGTGGACATGTCCGTTCCACAAGTAAAATTGCTTGATTTTCAGGATGTAGCTTCCCTTATGGGGGGGGAAGAGCAGTTAATGGCGGGCATATATCTCGGTGTAGAAGGCGATATCAGCGGAAGCATTATGTTTTTACTTGAGAAAGATTCGGCGAGGCATTTAGTTAGTAAACTTATGGGAATGACCTTAGACGGAGATGATTTTTCAGAAATGGAAATGTCTGCACTGCAGGAGGTTGGTAACATTATAACCGGATCTTACTTGAATTCCTTGTCATCTCTTACAGGATTAAGTATATATCCTACGATTCCATCATTGGCAATAGATATGGCAGGAGCAATTTTAAGCGTTCCCGCAATTGAATTTGGAACTTTAGGAGATAAAATACTATTGATTCAAACGCAGTTTTTTGATGAGATTCAGTTGGATGGCTATTTTATCCTGATTCCTGATTTGGAGTCTTACGGAAAGATACTGTCTTCTCTCGGGATTATGTGAGGATAGTTGTGTACTAGAGAAAAATAGGAGACTCAAGAAAGTTATGAGTGAAACAATAAAAGTCGGAATGGCGGACCTTAAAATATGTGTGAGTCCGGATGCCGTCACCACTTTAGGATTAGGGTCTTGTGTTGGTATTGCAATTCGGGACCCTGTTACTAAAGTGGGCGGTCTAGCACACATCATGCTTCCAGATAGCACACAGATTAAAAACAACAGTAATATTCCTAAGTTTGCGGATACAGGAATTGTCGAACTGGTGCGTCAAATAGTCGCGAAAGGAGCAAATCAAGGCCGGCTTGTGGCGAAGATTGCGGGCGGAGCACAGATGTTCGCATTTCAAAATAAATCAGATTTAGTCCGTATTGGAGATAGGAATGTAGAGGCAACGAAGAAGAAATTATCGGAGCTTAAAATACCGCTCTTGGCACATGATACAGGAGAAAATTACGGAAGAACCGTTATATTCTATCCGGAAACAGGAGATTTTGTGATTCGTGCGGTGGGTAAAACGGAAAGGGTAATATAAATGTGGTTACTCCACAGGGATAAAAGAGGGGAGAAACAATGAAACGAAAATTGATACCGCCCTTTTTGATGCTGTTTGCAGGTGCATTTACCAGTATTACGATGTGGTTACTCCACTATGAAACAAATAAAATGCTTTTGATTCTGCTTGGTGTACTAGTGCTTTTTTACATAATAGGCTGTCTGTTGAAATGGATGCTCGATCTTTTCGACAAGCAAAATGAGGTGCTTACGATGTCTGAAGAAGTGGAACAATCGGAAGAAAGAGAGGCTGGAGAAGGGGAGCCGGCTAATTCATAGGTGGATAATCTTAAAGGTAACTGGAGGAGAGTATGGACGAAACAGGCAGAAAAAAGCTGTGGGAGGAATACGGAAGGGCCCAGATGCCGGAAATACGTGAAAAGCTTATCTTGGAATACGCTCCGCTTGTTAAACTTGTAGCAGGTAGGCTTAGTATGTATCTGGGTTATAATGTAGAATATGATGATTTGGTGGGATATGGTGTTTTCGGCTTGATCGATGCGATCGATAAATTTGACAGCATGAAAGAGGTAAAGTTCGAAACTTATGCGAGTCTGCGAATTAGGGGAGCTATCCTTGATCAGATACGCAAGATGGATTGGATTCCTCGGACAATAAGACAGCGGCAGAAGAAAATTGATACTGCGATTAAGGAAATAGAAGCGATACACGGAAGAAATGCGACTGATGAGGAAATTGCAGCAACACTTGGGATTACGGAGACGGAATTTATCGAGTGGCAGTCGCAGATGAAAATCACCAATGTTGTATCATTGAATGAATTTATGGAACAGGGAAGTGAAGTTCCTATTGAGAACAATAGAAATGCTCATTTCGACAGCCCGGAAGAAGTAGTAGAAAAGGGAGAATTGAAAAAAATGTTGGGAGAGGCACTCGCCCTTCTTACGGAAAGGGAGCGTAGTGTCATTGAATTATATTATTATGAGGATTTGACATTAAAGGAAATCAGTAATATTTTAGAAGTATCTGAATCGAGGATTTCACAACTGCATACACGGGGGTTGCAGAAGATGAAAACTAAAATGGGGAACTATATAGGCGTATTGACTGCGAAATAAAGGGGTTATTTCATATGAATGGATATTTTCAACTTATTTGTGGAGATAAATTGACGAAGCTACAAGTATTTCCACCTACAGATGGGGGCATGGCGGTTTCTATGGGCGAGATTCTGGAGTATTTGACGAACAGGAATATCGCTTATGATAATGAAGCACTACATTCGGTAATTGGGAGAAATGAAGCTTATGCAGTAGTGATAAACAATGAAACGAAAAGAGAAGAGAGAGAAAGCTATAAAATAGTTGTGAATCCGGACAAGATGACGGCAATTGTTCGTTTTTATCCATCTTCTCATGGCGGCGAAAATATAACCAAGAAAGAATTTATGGATGATCTTGGTTTTAAAGGCATAAAGTATGGTATACAGGAAGAGGAAATTGATAAATATTTCGAAAAAAGACGTTATTGTGAAGATATTATCGTAGCGAGAGGAAAAGAACCGCGCCATGGCAGTGATGCATATATTGAATATTATTTCAAAACTGACTTAAAGGCGAAACCAACGTTAAAAGAAGATGGAAGTGTGGACTTCTTTCATTTAAATACGATAAATCACTGTCATAAAGGCGAGGTAATTGCCAGATTGTTTCCAGAGGATGCAGGTGAATCTGGTACGAACGTTGCAGGAGAGAGAATAAAACCCAGGGACGTTAAAAAGAAAGTATTGAAATATAGCAGAAACGTTACGCTTTCAGAGGATAAGCTCTCAATGATATCCGAAGTGGATGGGCATGTAACTCTGGTGGATGAAAAAGTATTTGTATCGGATGTTCTGGCAGTTGATAACGTGGATAATTCAACGGGGAATATTGACTACGAAGGAAGCGTGAAGATAAAGGGAAATGTCTGTGCTAATTTTACTGTTAAGGCAAGAGGCAATATCGAGGTACAGGGTGTTGTCGAGGGAGCCTATCTCGAGGCGGGCGGCGATATTATTATAGCCAGAGGTATGAATGGCATGAATCGTG